>JAVEYB010000009.1 GCA_034003725.1 Candidatus Zixiibacteriota bacterium | reverse complement strand
CACGGAGATCTTTCGTTTGGTAGGTTGGTTCACCGTGACCTAGGTCACGGGCACGGAGATTTTTCGTTTGGGAGGATGGTTCACCGTGACCTAGGTCACGGGCACGGAGATTTTTCGTTTGGTAGGTTGGTTCACCGTGACCAAGGTCACGGGCACGGAGATTTTTCGTTTGGGAGGTTGGTTCACCGTGACCGAGGTCACGGGCACGGAGATCTTTCGTTTGGGAGGCTGGTTCACCGTGACCGAGGTCACGGGCACGGAGATTTTTCGTTTGGGAGGTTGGTTCACCGTGACCAAGGTCACGGGCACGGAGATTTTTCGTTTGGGAGGCTGGTTCACCGTGACCGAGGTCACGGGCACGGAGATCTTTCGTTTGGGAGGTGCGCTCACCGTGACCAAGGTCACGGGCACGGCACGCTTCCCGGATGGTGGTTTGCACGAGCGCGGACACCGAACGCCGTATAGTTGCCACAGGTGTGCAGGAGCAAGGAATGAGAACCCAGATTCGTGTTCGTGATTACAATTCAAGTTGGAGCATCACAGTGTGTCGGACTACTTTCAGTCCGAGCCGTTACCGGGTCAAGAGGTAACCTGCGCTTGCAGCTGCAATGATAGTCAGGATCGCGAAATATCTCCGGTATCGGGCGTAACGCCGCCACCGTGTCGTCAGCAATCCGTGAACGAGCATGCTGATGCAATTGCCCAGCGCGTACATGAGGGCTCCGATGGCAAGTCCGGTCAACGCCCGGGAGGACAACGAGATAACGAGAAACACAAACATCGACGCAACAAAAAGCACCACAGTGAAACCACCATGGGAGGTCGGATACGGGGGGTTGGTTGATGACTTCCAGTCTGCCAGATCGACATCGACCGTCCCACCAGCATGGAAGATGAAGTCGGAGGTCAGCGGAACAAATTCGGAGATACCCGTGCCGGACATCACCAGAAGTACGTGGACGTAGTCGTTCGCGAATTCAAGGAAACTCACCTCCAGAACGTAGTCTCCGGACTCTGTCGCCATATCGAAAGACTTTCGATAATCTTTACCGAGAGAGTGGAGTTCTTCGAAGCTCTTTGCAGACCACTGTCGGGCCTCGTCGAGAAGCAGCCTCCGACCTTCTTCCTCGCTCATGTTGTTTCCAACCTTTTAGTTCAAATCTCGCGTCAGACAAGGCTAATGGAAAGATCCGTCGTCAAGCCGGATTACACGTGCTGGTCGACGAGGATCGGGTTGCCATCGGGGTCGACCGTAGTGAAGTACCCCGGGCCGGTGGTGGATTCGTCGGCCTCGACCGTCATGGTCACGCCTTTCGCTTTCAGTTGCTTCTGCAGCTCGCGGACATCGGTGAAGGAGTCGAGCTTTCGGGCGCTGGAGTCCCAGCCGGGGTTGAAGGTGAGGATGTTTTTATCGAACATGCCCTGGAAGAGGCCGATTTTGACCTCGCCGTTTTTCATGACGAGCCAGTTCTGTTCGATATTGCCGCTGACGGCGGTGAATCCGAATTTCTCATAGAAGGCTTTTGAGGTGTGGATGTCTTTGACGGTGAGGCTGATGGAGAAGTTTCCGAGTTGCATGGGTGGTCTCCTTGTGTGATATCTCTTATGCGACTTGTGTGTTAATCGTGGCTACCGAAACAGGATGAGTGTCGTTCATTCCCACCGCAGAGCGGTGGGGTACTCGTGGTTCATTCCCACCGCAGAGCGGTGGGGTGCTCGAAAGTTACCTCGGAGTGCAGGGCTACGGATGCAAAAACCCCTCGCGGATGTGCGAGGGGTTTTGGGAATTTACGTGTGCACCCACCGTCGAGCCGCAACCACGACAGCCATCGAACAGCCAGCTCAAACCGGGCGAACCCGCAACACACACGAGTCACTCTCTACCGCTGCTACCTTCCGGTCCTGACGGGGTTCAAAAGCCTCATGTTGTACGGGACCCGATCATCAACACCGCTTACCCGCTGTCTGCACGCGATCCACAAACCCTCGGGTGGGAATTCAACCCCGGTATAGCGGGTTCCGGGTTACAGGGCACCGCTAGCTCCCCGTCTAGCACACGATCAAATCTGGTGGAGCCGGCCGGGATCGAACCGGCGGCCTTCGCATTGCGAACGCGACGCTCTCCCAACTGAGCTACGGCCCCATCGAATTCTGCGTCCGAACTCGTGGTGTCAGGCGGGGTCGCCTGACACCACGCGCTCGGCTGTGCGCTTTTCGAGCTTGAACGATAACAGATCGAACTCCGGCCGCCAAGCGGTTTTTTCGGGCTTCCCTTGATCGTGTAGAACCCACAGCCCGCCGCGGCGGGTGGGCGACCGTCTGATAGTCGGCCACTTGCGTGGGGGGGCTGTCAGGCGGGGTCGCCTGACAGCACGGAAAGAGGCGAGGTCACCTGACAGCACGGAAAGAGGCGGGGTCGCCTGACAGCACGGAAAGAGGCGAGGTCACCTGACAGCACGGAAAGAGGCGGGGTCGCCTGACAGCACGGAAAGAGGCGAGGTCGCGTGACAGTGCGCTTTTCAGTCCAGCCCGCAGCTGCCGGGCAAAATATGATTTCGGGGTCGGCCGGGATTTTCGTATATTGGCGGACCATGAGCTATCTGGTACTAGCCCGAAAATACAGACCGCAATCATTTGACGAGGTGGTGGCGCAGGAGCATGTCACCCGGACGCTTCGTAACGCCATAAAAAACAACAAGATAGGGTCCGGGTACTTGTTCTGCGGGCCGCGCGGGACGGGAAAAACGACAGTCGCCCGGCTTCTGGCCAAGGCCATCAATTGCGTTCATGGTCCGACCGATACGCCGTGCGGGACGTGTCCGGCCTGTGTCGAGATTACTTCGGGGTCATCGCTGGACGTGCTCGAGATCGACGCGGCCTCGAATACGGGAGTGGACGACGTACGGCAGCTTCGGGAAAACGTGCGCTACCTGCCGACCTCGGGACTGAAGCGGATTTACATTATCGACGAAGTTCATCGGTTGTCCGGTTCGGCGTTTGATGCGCTGCTCAAGACGCTCGAGGAGCCGCCGTCGCACGTGGTGTTCATGTTCGCGACGACGGAGCCGGTCAAGGTGCCGGATACGATTCATTCGCGGACGCAGCGTTTTGATTTTCGTCGTGTGTCGATTGACGACCTTGCCCGGCATCTGGGGGATATCGCCGCAAAGGAGGGGTTTGCGGCCGACGAGGCGGCGCTGAAGATGATTGCGCGGAAGGCCGACGGGTCGGTGCGGGATTCGCTGTCGCTTCTGGACCAGGTGTCGGCGTTTGCGGGCGACCGGGTGACGGAGCAGGACGTGATCAGCGCGCTGGGTCTGGTCGACCGGGCGTTTTTGTTCGAGTACACGCGGTCGGTGGCGGAATCGGACCGACGGGCCGTACTCAGGCTGACGCGGCAGTTGTTTGACAGCGGCGTGGATGTGGCCGATTTCGTGCAGGAATTGCTGGAGCACCTTCGGCAACTGATGATCCTGCAGAGCGACCCGGAGGGGCTGGATATTCTCGCGATATCGGAAAGCGAGCAGCCGGTGTATGAGGAGCAGGCCAAATACTTCACGACCGGCGATTTGCTTCGCATGATAAAGATTCTCGGCGAGTTGAACGCGGATCTCAAGAGCGGCCTGGACGAACGGCTGCTGATCGAGGTGGCGGGCGTAAAGATGGCGGAGATGGAATCGACCGTTCGTTTCGAGGACATCCTCGCGCAGCTTCAGGCAGGGGCGGTCCCGTCGCCGCCGCCGTCGGGCGGCACGGACCTGTTCGGCTCGGCTCAAAAAAAAAATCCTGAACCGGCCGCGGTAAGCGCCGTGCCGCAGTCGCGGCCGCCGGCAGTACCGTCGGAGCCAACCGAGTCGCGCTCGGTGACATTCGTACGGCGGGCGCCGAATCTGGCGCAGGTCAAAGCGGAATGGGACGGCTTTTTGACGCGGCTTCGGAGCGACAACCCGATGGTGGCGTCGCAGCTGGGCATGGCGCGGATCCGGTCGGTCGCGGACAGCAGTATCGAGCTGGTGTTTTCCAGTTCCGAGGACGCATCGATGCAACTCGTCCAAAAGCAGGAGAACCTCGGGCTCATCACGCGGACGCTGCAACGGCATTTCGGGTATAACCTGACGGTGACGTTTGCGGTTGACAACACGGCGGATCAGACCGTACCGGATGAGATACCGCGACGGGTGAAAAAGGAAGACGCCGACAGGCTGATCGAGAAATCCGAGCGGCTTCGCAGTCTGCTGGAGAAGGTCGACGGAGAGATAATCGGCATTCGAAAAGTGGAATGAGAGCAAGTGTGACCATACAGCAAAGGAGCACGGCATGGGACGCGGCGGACTTGGCGATATGATGAAGCAAATGCAGAAGATGCAGGCCAAGATGGAAGAGATGCAGGCGGAACTGGAGCGGACCGAGGTTGAAGGGTCGTCCGGGGGCGGCATGGTGAAGGTGGTCTGCAACGGGAAGTCCGACGTATTGTCGATCGCGATCGATCCGGAAGTGGTGGACAAGGATGATGTCGAGATGCTGCAGGATCTGATAATCGCGGCGATCAACCAGGCCCGGGAGAAGGTGCAGGAGCTGCAGGCGCAGCAGATGTCATCGCTGACGGGCGGCATGAACATTCCCGGCCTCAACCTTCCATTCTGAGCACACAGGACGATGTTTGAATCGGCGGGATCGGTAGAGCGGCTCATCAACCGGCTGGCGCGGCTTCCGGGGATCGGGCGCAAGACAGCGGCGCGGCTGGCGTTCCATATCCTCAAATCGTCGAAGGAAGAGGCGATGGAGCTGGCGGAGGCGATCCAGGAGGTCAAGGAGCGGGTGGGGTTCTGCTCGACCTGTTTTAATATATCAGAGACCGACCCGTGTTCGCTATGTACCGACGCCCGGCGGCAGCGGGATGTAATCTGCGTGGTTGAAGAGGCCGCGGATCTTTCGGTGCTGATGAAGGTGGAGGGGTTCAACGGGCTGTTTCACGTGCTGGGGGGGCGGCTCTCCCCGCTTGACGGAATTGGTCCGGATGATCTGCACATGCAGGAGCTGATGGCGCGGCTGACGGGGGACGTCAAAGAAGTCATCATTGCGACCAATCCGAATGTCGAGGGGGAAGCGACAGCGGCGTACCTGTCTCGGCTGATCAGGCCGCTGGGGATAACGGTCACGAGGATTGCGCGGGGACTGCCGGTGGGGTCCGATCTCGAGTATGCCGATGCCATCACGCTGGCGCGGGCGCTCGAGGGCCGGCAGAACTATTAGAGAGTCATCTATGTCCACCGGGAAGCGGGCAGGGACGCTGGGGGCGTTGGCCGGGCTGATCGCGCTGTTTGTCGCGGGGCGCTGGCTGGGGCTACATCTTTTCACCAACAACTGGTCATTCGTTCATTGGAGCCACCTGCCGTGGTATTTCGGTCCGCTGTGGGTGGCTGCGGTCGCAGGCGCCTGCATTGTCGCTTATCGGTATGCAGATAGTCTGGACCGGGCGGCCGGTACGACGCGCCGGCGTCTGGCAGTGGCGGCGGGGTTGCTTCTGGCGTTGTGGCTGTTTCGTTTTGATTCATTCGTATTCTCCGGCGCCAACACGCGGATCGGGGAGATTGCGCATGCCGAGCGGATCGGGGGCGTGGTGGTCTATCGGTGGTTCGAGTTCGGCGCCATGCTGCTGGCCGATCAGTTTCACTGTCTGCTGACGAGTTTGGGGATGGAGACAACGCGCGCCGGCGTGCTGGTGTGGCAGGTTATCGGTTTTGTCGGTGCGATGTTGTCCCTGGCTGCCGCGTGGCGGCTGGCGAGCGTGTTGACCGACGACGCGACGCGTCGAGTCTGGCTGGCTATACTCGCGTTTTTCGGACCGCAGACGCTGTTATATTTCGGGTATATCGGCGTTGAGTCGATAATTGTCGCGTTCTCCATGTGGGTGGGGGCGCTGGCGGTTGAATCGGCGATGACGGGAAACACGCGGCGGCTGGTGACGACGTGGCTGATTCTGATTGTCGGGGTGATGTTCCACAGCGCTCTTGCGTACCTGATACCTGCCGTACTCTACGTGTCGCTGGTCGTGCTGGTCGGGAAGGGTCGCGCGACGGCCTTGAGTCTCGTTGCTGCCGGGGCTTCGCTGGTGGCGCTGACAGTGGCGCTGTACATGCGGGCCGGGAGTTCGCTCGAGGTCGCATCGCAGGTTCTTTTTCTCGACGGCAAGAAGCCGTTCGGTGATTATGGATTGTTCTCCGCCCGGCATATCGGTGATTACGTCCAACTGCTGTTTCTTGCAGCTCCGCTGGTGGTGCTGTACAAGTGGATTGCCATTCGCAGGCTGCGGGAGTTCCGCAGCGACGCGGCTGTCGTGGCAGCATGGCTGGCGGCCGCCGGTGGCGCGATTTTGGTGTTCGTTCTTGACCCGGTGCACAGCATGCCGCTCGATCTCCCCCGGTTTGCGGCCTACCTCGCCCCGGTGAGCCTGGCGACCGCAGCGCTTCTGGGGTCATCGACGGTGGGGGTTTTGCCCGTGCGGCAGGTGGCGGCGGTCGCGGCGGTGGCTGTTATACTGCCGACGGCCTATCTACCGGTTTACGTCAACCTCGACCGGACGGACAGGGCGGTGGAGCCATATGTGTCGGCGCACCCGGGGTACTATCAGTCTGTAGCGATCGCCTTTCGCGATGCGCATTTTTATCGTCGGGACTTCGCCCGGGCCTCCGAATGGGAGCAGCAGCTTTCGACGCAGTCGGAAGCGTTCATTCATTTGCAGGGGTGTTTGTTTCTGGCGGGCAGCGGGCGCAGCGACGAGGCGATTCCGCGCCTGTACCAGTTGATCGCGGGGTATCCGTTCTGGTGGGAGCCACGGGCGGTGCTGGCACGCACCCAGCTGTCGATGGGGCAGCCTCACCTGGCGAGGCCGCAGATCGACTCGACTCTTCTATTGGAGCCGTACAATCGGGAGGCGCTGGTGCTGCGCTACGAATACTATCGGACGCTGGGCAAGCCGGACAGCGCGCTCGATGCGCTGGAGTATGCGCGACGGTACTTTCCCGCGGACACGTTCATCATGACCGACCGGATGTTATTGACGCTTCGCACCGGGGATTATCGGACGTCGGATTCACTGGCCACGGACCGCCTCACGCAGGATTCACTTCATGCGCACGCCTGGTATGTCAAAGGGGTGCTGGCGGACCGGGCAGGGCTGGCGACCGATGCGATTTACTTCTACGGCAGGTTTCTCGATATCGGGCCCGCCGATCCGGACACGACACGGGTGCGGCGGCGGATGGAAACGCTCAAGACGGCCTTGCAGCCGTGAGGGAACAGGAGATTCATGGACTGGATAACGGCGCTGGCGGCGGTGGTAATCGGTATTGCGGCGGGGGCGGCGATCATGTGGTTCGCGCGTCGCGGGCAGGCGGCCGAGGCCAAGCGGCTCGCCGATGAGCTGTTCGCGCAAAATGAGGCGCGGCACAAAGCGGAACTGGACGCGGTGCTGGCCAACGTCAGGGCTGACTTCGGCAGCCTGTCGCGGACGGCGCTGTCACAGTCGACCGAGGAATTCCTGAAGCTGGCCAACGAACGGTTCGAGTCGCAGCGGAGCGCGAATTCCCGCGAGCTCGACGGCAAAAAGCAATTGATCGATCAGCAGCTCGAGCAGATCACCAGGGAGCTGGAGAAGGTGTCGGCGGTCGCGAAGGAACTGGAAAAAGACCGGGAGGCGAAGTTCGGTCAGCTGGCGGGACAACTCGAGACGACAGGCAAGCAGACGCAACGTCTCATGCAGACGACGGAGGCGCTTCGGCAGGCGCTGGCGAGCACCAAAGTGCGAGGCCAATGGGGCGAGCGGATGGCCGAAGATGTGCTCCGAATGGCCGGCCTGATCGAGAACTACAACTATCGCAAGCAGAAGTCCATTGAAGGCGCCGGGTCGCGGCCGGATTTCACCTTTCTTCTCCCCGCGAATCTCTGTCTCAATATGGACGTCAAGTTTCCGCTGGATAACTACCTTCGCTATCTCGAAACCGAATCGGAGACAGACAAAGCGCGCTACAAAAGCGATTTCCTTCGCGACGTGAAATCACGCATCAAAGAAGTCACGACCCGGGACTACATCAATCCGCAGCAGAATACCGTCGACTACGTCCTGATGTTCATTCCGAATGAACAGGTGTATGCCTTCATCCACGAGCAGGACCGGGAGATTCTGGACACCGCTCTCAAGAGCAAGGTCGTTATCTGCTCGCCGGTGACCTTGTTTGCGGTGCTGGCGGTGATTCGTCAGGCGGTGGATAATTTCGCCCTGGAGAAGACGTCGAACGAGATCCTGTCGCTGCTGGGGGGGTTCCGGAAGCAGTGGGGCGAGTTTGTCAAGAAGATGGATAGCATGGGCAAGAAGATTGCCGACGCCCAGCGGGAGTACGAGGCACTCACGACCACGCGGCAGCGGGCACTGGAACGGCCCCTGAACAAACTGGACGATCTTCGACAGGACCGCGGGCTCCCTTCGTCGGATGACATGGAGAGTCCTCCCGACCTGCTCGACTAGGAAGCTGCGAAGGTCCGGCGGCTAGAACGGCAGACGGTAATAATCGTTCTCTATCGGAACAACCTCTCCGACAATGTCCCGCTTGAAGCGGATACGGATCGTGCGCGTCGACTCGTCGAGATAGCTCTCGGACGGGGTGATGCCCCAGATATATTTGGCCATCAACTGGTTGGTGCCGTAGTCATACAGACCCGCTTCGTTGCGGTCGAAACGGACAGCGTACCGAAACCCGGCAAACAGCATGTTGCCGAAGTGTTCTTCGAACAGCGACGAGGCCCTGTCGGTGAGACGGTCGTCCTTTCCCCAGAGCAGCGTACCGGCAATACTGTCGTCGGCAGCGATGGTGAATTCGAAGGCCAGCCAGTCACGGTCGTTGGTGACGGTGAAGTCATCGCCGCTCATCACGAGTTTGCTGTTGTCGCCGGCGCCGGGGAGCGCGACCTGTCGACCGGCAAGCGTCTTGTCCAGATACGAGTTGAAGTCGACCATCATCGCCTCCCAGGAGTCGAAGCCGCATCGTTCGGCGAATCGGGCCTGGATGTCGGGCGGCGACATGCTGTTGATCGGGTCGAACTCGCCCGAGAATGCAAGATACAGGTCGATGTATTTTTTCAGGCCGAGGTGGTCGAGCAGATAATACGACAGGACTCCGGAGACCGGGTACGCGATATCCGCCCCGGCATAATTGGCAAACCCCGACATGGTGAGGATGGAATCAAGCGGGACGATTTGTTCGCGCTGGAGGAACACGCCCAGATCGATAAGGGCGGCCGAGTTTTTTCCCCACCGACCGCCGAACCGTACGGCGATACCTTCGCGGAGCAACGGCAGGGTGTACAACGGCAGCGAGTGTAACCGCGCATTCAGCAACAGGTGCGTCAGTTCGTGAAAGTGCGGGAAGACCGACGAGAGGATATCGTTGGTCGGCAGATCGTACATGCCTTTGGTCAGGTGACCGGTCCAGGCTTCAATGGTGCTGTCGGTATCGACATAGAAGTACTCGATCTTTTTCTCGGCAAACTCCGATTTCAGTTCGCTGGACATGCCGAGGGTATCGAGCATGGCGCCGACAAACCGATCGGCCTCGTCGAGGACGCACTGATTGAGATATTTTTGTTTGTCGGGGTGGACGTGGATCCGGAAGTATTTCGACTCGACGACGGGCCAGGTGGGCGTATAGAAGTCCTGGGGATAGGCCAGCCAATAGTAGCCGCCGATATTCCAGCAGTAATAAACGTGTTTGACCACCTGCTGTCCGACCACCTTTTCGAATTCCAGCTGATAGATCTGGTTACCGGAAATCGTCTTGATACGGCTCACCGGGGACAGGGCGATCTCGCGCATACGGTCCATGCTGCGGATGAAGGGTGAGTTGCAGTCGTGTCTGATCGGGATGCCCGTGTATTCGATCCCGAAACGAGCGCCGCGTTCCTGGATGGCTTCAGCCCAGAGCATCGACGCCGACTCGATATTGCCGGAATACAGCAGGTCGAGGTATTCTTCGAGCGTCCTAATGGCCTGAGAGTTGGCGAGCGCCCCGTCGGTGGGGGTGATGCTCAGGATGATCGAAATGACAAGACAGGCGATAACAAATGTGCGCACGAACCGGGCCCTCCATCGGTGCGTTGAACGTCTGACTACTCCGAGAAATGTATCCTATTATACTATGCGTTCGTCACAAAAAAACCCCGAAAGCGGGGTTTTTTTGGGGTATGTGGACGATTCGGGTCAGAAGGTGAATCCGACTGAAAAACGCTGGGCGGACTCCAGCCGTCCGAAATCCTGCCACGAGTAGTCGACGACAAGAGCGGTCTGGCCGCTGACCGGCAGATGTAAACCGCCGCCGAAGGCCAGGGTCTCCTCATCGTAGTTCAACTTGTACCCGCCACGGAGGAAATACTTCTTGTCGTAGCCGAATTCGGCGCCGAGCGCACCCTGTTGTTCGTGATCATTCGGGTGTTTCATCTCAGCGGAAACCGTGAGGACCGACAGCGGCCCGAACTCGAAGTCGTAGGCCATGCCGACGCGGAAGGCGAGCGGCAAATCGTAGCCTGTTGCCTGCAGTTCGGCAAGCACGTCGCCGCCGCTGCCGCCAGGATTGTAGCTGACCTCGAGGTTGGAGCCGGAGAATGTCAGTTCCGGTCCCATATTGGTGATACTCATACCCAGCCTGAGGGAGTTGAAGCCCGTGTAGAGCAGGGTACCGAAATCAACGGCGACGCCGTGAGATTTGACGAAGTCGATTTTTTCGCCGATGTATTTAATCGAGCCGCCGAAGGCGAACTTGGCAGTCAGGTGCCGGGCGTACGAGAGGCCGATGGCGTATGAGGATGCGCCGTAGGTCTGGCCGGTTCCGTCCTGCTGTTCGAATGTGCGTATCTCCTGTTCCTCCATGGAGAGGATCATGGCGGATATACCGAACACGCCGACATCTTCGAAGTTGCGGGCATAGCCGATGTAGTTGAGATCGATATCGAGCAGCCAGTTCACGTTGGTGAAGCTGACGGCGGAGTTTTCGATTTCGACGAGTCCGGCGGGGTTCCAGTACATGGCGTAGATATCGGAACTGACGGCGACGGACGCTTCGGCCATCCCCTGGTACCGGGAACCGACACCGATTTTGAGGAACTGTGCGCCGGCGGTGCCTGCCTTGGAGAATTCGGCCGAGGCGCTCTGCGCCAGGCCCACAACCACCAGCGCGATAAGTAACCGTTTCACCTCAGGCCTCCTTTATTTGACCACCGCGAACCGGCCCATGTGGTCGCCGTACGGAGATTCCACGTGGTAAATGTAAATGCCGGACGCAACCTGCTGCCGATTGGTCGACAGCAGATCCCAGCGCGCCGTGCCGGTACCGTCGGAGTGCTCCAGGGTGTTCACCAGATCGCCGGCCAGCGTGTAGATGCGGATCGTGCATTTGTCGGGTATGTTCTGGAACTCGAGCACCGACTCTCCCTCGTTCGTCTCGACCATCGAGGAATACTGCACGAAGTACGGGTCGGGGACGACCCGGATGCGATGCAGCGAATTGCCTGCGGCGACGGCATCGACGCCGCCGGTGGAGAACACAAACGAGTCGTTCGGGCCGTTGAGCGGCGCGCCCGCGATGGTCAGGACATCGCCGACCGACGGTGCGTAGGCGTCGGTATCGAGATCAATCATCCAGCTATAGAAGAACGGGAACGCTTCGGCGGTGAGATCCTGCATCGGATCGTACGGGTAGTCGACGACCGCCAGCGGTTCGTTCGGCTGCCAGACACCGTCCAAATTCAGGTCATCGACCGCCAGCGAGACGCGCTGAGAGGTCGTCGTGTTCCAGCATTCAAACGGGACGCGATACGTGCCGCCGCCGTACCAGTAGGCGTAGACATCGGGGCATACGCTGGAGTCGGCGGAGTATCGCAACTCGTAGTAATTGCGGAAGGGAGCGTCGCTCCAGTAATAATCCTCGTTGCCGGTCAGGTAGACAACGACCGGCCCGTAGAAAGTGCGGGCGAGCAGAGTCGTATCGCCGGCGGCGAAACCGGTTTGAGCGATAGAGCGCGGGAGTCGGTCGCCGTTGGCCACGAGAACTCTCACGCCTTCGGTAACTTCGAACAGCCCTTCGTCGCCGCCCTGGTGGGTCTGATCGGCCAGCAGGGTATCCCCCGTTGTCGTGTTGATCAGCGACCAGTAGGTGCCGAACGGGTCTTCACTGAAGTTGACGGCGTATTCGGAGTTGGTCAGGGCCGCCTGGTCGAAGACGATCGGATAGACCTGACCCTCGGAGGGCTGGTCGGGGCCCGAGTAGACGTGTTCGACGGTGGATGCGGCGTCGTAGTAGCCGGCGGCGTCATTGCGCGGCGTGACGCGAATGACGTTGCGGGCCTGGCCCGGGGAGCCGAAACCCGACTGCAGGGCATCGACACCGGCGTCGAGGTCTCCCCTGTCATAGGCGGCGAGGCAGTACCAGTACTCAACGCCGTTGTACAGGCCGGTATCGATAAAGGTATGCGGAATCGGATCGCTGGGGGCGGCGACCGAGAAGTCAGCCACAGTTTCGTAGTCGAGTGTCAGGCAGTTGTTGCCGGTGTTGTAGATCTTTTCGCCCCAGGTCAGACCCTGGTCGGAACTGCGATAGAGCTTGTAGCCGGTGAAGTCCTGTTCGCCGGTGAGCGGGTCCTCGCTGGTTTCCGCGACGTTGTCCCAGTGCAGGTAGACGCGGCGGTTGCCCGCGGTGGCACTGAGGCGCGGCGCGGCGGGCGGCTGCGGCCCGACAAAGAAGTTGTCGTACAGGGTCTGGGCGGCGACCGCGTTGGCGCGGAAGTCATCCTCGTCGTCGCCGGCAATCAGGGCGTAGACCACGCGAATGGTTTGGCCGTCGGCGAAGTCAATCCCGCGTGTCGCCTGCACGTAGAACTGGTCGGTGGGCGGCAGGGACGTATAGAAGGTGGTGTCGTTGATGACGGCATAGCGACCGGGATCATCGTCGGGGAGCAGCGCCCAGTCGTTGGTGAAGAAACCGGTCATGCCGATGTCCTGCGGGGTCTCGAGGTACTTGGTCCCCATGATACCGGTTTTGGCCCGCCATCCCGGGTCCCATCCCTGGGCATCGGCGATCCACGCGAGGTTTTCCGTGGAGTCAAAGGCCACGGTGTCTTCGAGTCGTCCGTTTTCACCGGTGCCGTCGAGACCGCCGATATCGAGGTCGACGTACAGCCCGAAGGCGAAGTCGGTGTAGTCCTGACCGGACTTGTTCGTGATTTCGAGTATGACAAACAGGAAATCTTCGTTGTAGCAGTAGTTCCACTGCAGGACGGTGTGGGTCATTTCGATGCCCATCAAGGACGATCCGAGTGCCGCGTCGTTGAACCGATAGTGGGAGTCCTGCAGGGAGACGGGGCCTCCCTCGACCAGCGTATCGTTGGTCGGGTCATAGTTCAGCGCATAGACCCACTGGCTGAGCGAGTCATTCCAGACCCTCCATCCATAGGCCGGATTGCCGAGCTCCGCGCCGATGTCGTCGGCCGGGTCATAGTCATAGTAGCGGGTCGTATCGGAAGAGAGCAGAATCTTGTACGGGTTGTCCGCGAGACTCAGTTCCGGTAAGCCCTGGAAGTCTTCGTACGTGTCGGCGACCACGGTATCGCCGGAGGCAGTGACGGCGCCCATCCAGTAGAGGATTTCGGCGAGATAGTAATGTCCGGAGTTGCGCGGATATTCGCCGCCGGGTAAGCCGAGCGCCTCGGAGCCGGAGATGTACCCGAAGTTGTAGAGCGTGGTCGCCACGTTACCTTGATTGTGAATGATGCGGTCGACCGTAATGGGCGACGGCGTGCGGACGGGCGATCCGGGCGGCGGGGTGAGCGGATCGTTGGGTCCCGGAGCATCGGGATGCCTGGCCAGAACCGGCAGGCTCACGAAGAGCGAGAACGCCACCGCGACGAACACGGTCCGAACGGCTATCCGAGAGAGGTTTGCGTACATGTTCATAGTTCAGCCTAGAAGTTGAATTCCGTCCCGATTCTGATGGTCCGAGGCAGGGAGAAGTTCAACGGGTTGTGATCGTACAACCGATCCAGAGCGGCGAGTTGCTCGCTGTCCAGCGCCAGACCGCCCTGCGGCGTATAGCTGTCGTAGTCCGGTCGGCCGGTCGACGAGTAGACGTTGAGGACGTTTCGCCGGTTGAACAGGTTGTCCACCTCTATAAAGAGCGTCAGGAAGTTATCACCCTTCCCGATATAGAAATCTTTGTTGAGGCGCATATCGACACGGTAGTTGGCAGGCAGGCGGCTGTCGTTGCGCTCGTTGAGCCGATTGCCGTTGGCATCGGTCTTGGTGTACGGCAGGCCGGATCCATAATAGCCGACCATGTTCACGCCCCACGCGTCGGGGACACTCACGCCGAGGAGTTTCGATTTGTACCGACGAGGTACGCGGAAGTCGACCACGGCAGTGACGGTGTGGCGCTGGTCGAAGTCGAGGGCGTATTCCTTGAGCGGCGGCAACGTATCGCGCGTGTCGGTGATATAGGTGTAGTACGGCTCGAGCGCGTCGGATCCGATGCCGGTCGCGATCATGTAACCGTAGGAGACGGAACCGGACACCAGGTTTTCACCGGGCAGGTATTCGAGCGCGACATCGAGTCCCTTCACCGATCCATAATCCTCGTTTTCAAACTTGGTGACGGTCAGGTTGTCGAGCGCCTGCAGCTCGCGCGTCGTCACGAGATTCTGGATATCCTTGAAGTAAGCGGTAATATCGACGCGCAGGTCCTCGCCGATCAGGTGGTCCAGACCGAGCTCGTAGGAGATAGTCTCTTCGGGTTCCAGTTCCGGATTACCCAGAAGCGGCAGGCCGGACGAGATATCCCCCTGCAGGTTGGTGTACAGGTATGTGAACCGCGGCGACTGGTAATAGACACCGTAGTTGAAGTGCATGACCGACTTCTCGGAGATCGGGAAACTGACGCCGATACGGGGCGACCAGCGGGATTTCGAGGACGCCTTGACCCACTTCGCGACCGTGTCTTCGGGGGTCGAATTGTACGAGATGTCGGAATTGTTATAATCGAAGCGCACGCCGAGGTTCACCACGAAGTCTCGGTATTCGATTTTGTCCTGAACGAAGAACGACGCATAGGTCGGTTTACTGGCGTAGGTTTCCCCATAGGGGTTGACATTATAGAACTGTTTGAAATCCCAGAAGACGTCGTATCGCCGGTACTCGAGTCCCGCCTTGACCTGGTGAACCTTGTCGAGCTGGCTGACCACATTGAAACTGGCCGAGTTGTATTTGGTCTCGCGATAGCGATAGGTCGGGTCAAACCGGTCGCCCATCGCAAACCCGACCAGTTCGTACGGGTTGGACGTGCTCATGCTGTTGCTGTAGTTGTCGGTATGGACCGTTCCGTTGTAATCGCCAAGCGAGTCCTCTGAGTATCCCGGCCAGTCACGCCAGTGTACTCCCATCAAATGCTGCGGGGCGGAATACGTCCGCGTCATGAAGTGATTGAAGTGCGCGGAGAAGATGACGTTTTCGGACCAGGAGTACGTGCCGGAGAGTCCGGCCAAATACGCCTTCTTTTCAAACAGCGGAAGTCCGTCGAGATTGAAATCAAACGACACGCCGTTGACGTCGCGGTGATCATACACGGCGCCGTCGGACTCATAGTATGTCACGGTCGATTTGAGCTTGAGTCTGTTGGTCGGTCGGACGGCAAGCTTGGCGATTCCGGTGTAGCCGGTAGCCCAGTTGTGCGGCAGCGAGCCGGTCTGGCGCAGATACTCACCGGCGCCGAAGAAGCTGTAGCGCCGGGGATCGAGACCGGGAATCGGGCCGGAGAGGTCGAAGGCGAGCGCCCGATCACCGCGGTTGTCCAGCGTGCCCCAGTCCGCTTCATTTAAAAGATAGGGATGGGTGAATTCTTCGTAGGTGCGGAATGATCCGTGGTACTGCTGGGTACCCTCTCGGGTAACGGCGCTGACCACGCCCGACAAGGCGTCGCCATACTCGGCGGTGAAGCCACCCGAGGTGAGCGACAGTTCTTCGAGAGCGCTGGGCATGATACGGATGCCGGTGTTGAGCACGAACGGGTCTTCAACCGAGAAGCCGTCATAGTAATACGTCACCTGCCCGGAGCGGCCGCCGCGTACATGCAGCTGGTTAGCGCCGTCGATAACGACGCCGGGATAATTGTTCAGCACCGCCTGAACGCTGATGATGTTGGGCAGGTTACGGAGGCGGTCGGCGGTAAAGATGACTTTTGATTCGGTCAGGTCCCGCTTAATGATGGGTTCTCCGGCCATCACCACGACTTCCTGGTTGAGCTGGATGGCCATCTGGACCAGATCAAAGTCAACCGGAGTGGTCAGGTCAAGCAGGACCCGAACGCCCTTCTTTGCGATCGCCTCGAATCCGACGTGACTGACGGACACGTCGTACTTGCCGACCGGGACGCCGATGATGAAGTACTCACCATCTTCGTCGGTCGTGGTGATCAGGTTAGTGCTTTCGACGCGGACGGTTGCGCCGATCAGCGGGTCACCGCTATCAGCGTCGTTCACCACGCCCGATATCTTGCCGGTAACGCCGGCGAATCCGGAAACGGCCAGTATAGACAGCCAAGTCGTGACCCCGATGAGAACACGTGCCGTACAGCGAAATGCCCCAGCTCTGTGTTTCATGAACAACTCAATTTTTCTCGTGAAAGCTTTCACGCGACGTTCCCTTACTACCGTACTTGTCGCGAATATCCACTTACCCGTGTTATCGGTCCGGTCCACGTTTTCTTGACGGGTTAAAGGCGGCAAATTGGGCACGGCCGGCCGGGGGAGATCAAGATTTGGAGGTGATTCCCGATACATTGTGAAAGAATTGCATGGGACAGGTACGGCCAGCGGGACCATTCGGTAACGGGCTGACTCCCAGCAGGATATCATGTGAGGCATCGTACCGGCAGTATGAAACCCGCGCTGCGACAGGTGCTCTGCGGTTTCGGTCTTCTGTTATTCGGCTTCGCGTCAGATGCCGCAGCGGAGACGATCGCGATCGTTACGAGCGACAATCTCACTTCGACACGGCGGACGATCAGCGGCGCCCGCCGGGTCATTGCCGATGCCCACGCCGAGGCCGCGTTCGTTGAATTCGTGGTCACCGATGCCGGCCACGACAGCATGCTGGCCGACTCGATACGGTCGATCAATCCCGATCTCATTCTTACCGTCGGCTCGCTCGCCACGGATTTCGCCAAGGACAATTTCTCCAAGACCCCGATCGTTTTCTCGGCCGTGCTGTATCCGGCCATATCGGGATTCGTGGAGACGCTGTCTTCACCGGGGCGCAACATCACCGGCGCCTCACTGAATATTTCGGCGCAGACCCAGTTCATGTATTTCCGCGAGTTGATGCCGAATCTCAAGCGGGTCGGCGTGCTCTATACCGACAGCACGGCGTCGCTGATCGCGCCGTCGAAGGTTCTGGCCGAGCAGGAAGGGCTGCAACTCGTGCCGATCAAAATCACCGACGAGAAAGAGCTGCCTCGGGCGCTGGATTCGCTGGTGCGCACGGTTGACGGAATCTGGTCGGTGGCGGATCCGCGTTTGTTCACGCCGCAGGCGACGAAGTTTATTTTGATGCGGACGCTGAAATCGGGGATACCGCTGATGGGGTTTTCGCGTCACGTGGTGGCGTCGGGCGCCCTGTTCGCCCTTGATTTCGATTACAAAGCGATCGGCCGCCAGGCCGGCGAGATCGTGAATCGCGTGCTCGACGGCGCGGAGCCGGGCCGGATACAAGTCACGGCGCCGGACGTGATCTGGTTTCACTACAACGAGAAGACCGCCAATTTACTGAATATCACGGTGCCCGATCGACTCGCGGCAGTGGCCAAGGAGGTTTATCGATGAGCTTCCTGGGCCGCATATTCAAGCTGTCGCTTCGCACGAAGTTCGTGCTGCCGGTTGCCGCGATGCTGGTGTTCAGCATGGTTGTGGTCTCGGGCTACCTGATCAAGCGTCACTCGAGCAGTTTCGTCAAGGAACTGGAATCCAACGGCGCAACGCTGCTGAAGATGCTGTCGATCAACGCCGAGAGCGGCGTGTTGTTCGAGTCGACGTACGAACTCGACGATTTGCTGCGCGTGCTCGCCCGTTTCGACGGAATCGACTATTGCGTAATTACGAACGCAGACGGCGTGATCCTGTCGCAGACGGGGACGCGGTACGTCGACTCGACGACCGGTACGTTTGCGGACCGTCGCGACTTCCACGACGCCGGCGACTACCGCCGCTACTTCACGACCAACGACGGGCACGAGATCATGGTGGTTATTGCGCCGGTGTGGTCCCAAACGCAGCAAATCAACCGGGAATCGCTGGGGATGACGGGCGGCATGGACCCGTCGAACGGCGGTCAGCAGTCGAAACGCGAGATCGGGACAATCGAACTGGGCCTGTCGCTGGAGTCGGTGAATCGCGAAATGACGCGCGCGCAGACGATCGCGATTCTGCTCACGGTGCTGGTGGTGCTGGCCACGATCGTGCTGCTGGCGTTTATCATCAGCGCCATCACCAAGCCCGTGACCGAACTGGTGTCCGTGACGGACCAGGTGAGCCGGGGGGATCTGAGCCGTCGCGTGGAGATCAACCAGCACGATGAGATCGGCCATCTGGCCTCCACGTTCAACAAGATGATCGAATCCCTGCGGCAATCGCGGAACGAGATCGAGGAATACAATCGGAACCTGGAACAGAAGATCGTGGAGCGGACGCGCCAGCTGGAGGAAGCCCAGGCGCAGCTGATCCAGTCGGAAAAGATGAGCGCGATCGGACAGCTTGCGGCCGGCGTCGCCCACGAATTGAACAACCCGCTCGGCGGGATACTCGGATATGCGCAGTTTACGCTGGAGAAGCTGCAGAAAAACGTGCCGGAGAAAACGACCTCCAAGGAGATCGAGAGTTACCTTCGGTACGTACGGGATATCGAGGTACAGGCGCGTCGCTGCAAGGCGATCGTGCAGAACCTGCTGCGTTTTTCGCGTTCGTCGCGGACGGAGGACTTCGAGGAGATCGACGTCAACCGGACCGTCGAAGAGACGATATCGTTTGTGGAGCACCAGTTGCGGCTGAGCAAGATCGATCTCAGGACAACGCTGGCGAAGAATTTGCCGATGATTCGCGGCAATACGGGCCAGTTGCAGCAGGTATTCACCAACCTGTTGATCAACGCCATGCACGCGTCGGCGCCGGGCAGTTGTATCGAAATCTACTCCCGGTACAGCCCGGCGCTGGGAGAGTTCGGCGGCGCGGTCGAACTGGTATTTACCGACCACGGCTGCGGGATAGCCCAGGAGAATATCAAAAAGGTTTTTGAGCCGTTCTTTACGACCAAAGAAGTGGGGAAAGGCACGGGCCTTGGATTATCGGTCAGCTACGGCATAATCCGCTCCCACGGCGGAGAAATCAACGTTTCGGAAACCCCGAACGGAGGGGCCACGTTTACTATTGTCTTGCCGCTTCAGAAACATCCCAGCCTGTCCGATACTGATACAGTAGTGCACAAGAACAAATAACCGAATGACAGGCGGTCGGCTGCGTCATGACGCCATCACATGTCCCATCGATACTCATCGTTGACGACGAGGAAATCATCCGCGACTTCCTTTCGGAAGTGCTCGAGGATTACGACCTGACGCTGGCCAGCGACGGCGACGAAGCGATCACGCACATGAAGGACAAAGCCTACGATGTGGTGATCACGGACCTCCGGATGCCCAAAGTGCCGGGCGAGGAAGTTGTCAAAGCGGCGCGGGAGCTTCGGCCCGACGCGCGGGTGATTATCATATCGGGATATTCGAGCCTGTATACGGTGAGTCAGTCGGTCAATCACGGGGCGTTTGCATTTCTGTCGAAGCCGTTCAGTATCAAGGAACTGCTGCAGACGGTGGATCTGGCACTTGCGGGGTGAGGGAACAATCATGGAGCGCATACTGATTATCGACGATTGCCGGGTGATGCGGGATCTGTTGTCGGAGTTTCTACAGGAAGAAGGATTCGAAGTGTTTTCGACCGAGGATCCGGAGGAAGCGGTCGAAGAGCTGGATCGTCGGACGTATTCGCTGTGCATCTGCGACATGCACCTGACCTATATCGACGGCATGACGGTGGTACAGCAACTGGAGGCGCGTTACCCTGACCTGCGATTCATCATAACGGATTCGCTGCCGGATCAGAAGGCGGTGGAACGGATCGAGGCGTCCGAGTACGCGTACATACACAAGCCGTTCGAACTCGATCAGATTCGGCAGTTGATACAGCATTGCCTGCAGCCGACCCGGCAAACGCAGTAACAATGAACGACGTAAACGCGACTCGATACAGAGTACTGGTGGTTGACGACGAGGATGTTGTCGTCTCGCTGGTACGCGACGCGCTCGAGGACGAGGGCGTCGACGTCGAGGGTGCGCTCAGCGGGCCCGATGCGCTTGCCCGTATCGAACACCATTCCTGCGATCTGATTATCACCGACATCCGTATGCCCGGCATGGACGGGATCGAGCTGGTATCGCGCGTCCGGGAAAGATACCCTGACGTCGCGGTCATTTTCATGACCGGCTACGCGAATCTGAACTCGGCGAAGGACGCCATCAAGCAGGGCGCGTCGGACTACATCATGAAGCCGTTCGAGCTCAATGAGATCAGGCAAGCCGTGCGAAAGGCGCTGGATTCGGTTCGACAGGCCGCGGAACTGAGTCAGACCGCCAAGCTCAATCATCTGTCCGATCTCAACCAGGTGCTTTTTACGGCGAACGACCGAAGCTCCCTGATCACGTCGTCGCTGCAGTTTGCCATGCTGCATCAGAAGGCGCCGTACGGGTCGATCGTGGTGCTCGACGGCGACGGCGGAAGTAGTTCGGTGATTACGGTTGCCGGAGACGGCATCGGCAGTATCGAATTGCCGGGAGAGACGGCCATGGGGTTGGCCGGTGCCATCGAGCGGTCGCGGTTCGAGCGTCCGGCGGTAATCGGTTCGCTGTACGACCTTTCGCTCTTCCAGGGAAGCCGTCGCGAAGACCTTGCTGAGGCGATCCGTCCGCAGTGGCTGACGCCCGGCGTGTCGGCGGTGGCGGTGCCGGTGCGGCGGGCGGGGGACGTGTCCGCGCTGATGCTTCTGGGATTTCCGGGTGACACCGTCACCATCCGCGAGGCGGACCTGACGTTTCTGAGCATCACCGCCACGCAGCTCGCCATGAGTCTCGAGAACCTGTCGCTGCTCGACGAGACACGCCAGGCATACCGTCGGCTCAAGGAGCTGCAGGACGAGACGATCGAGCTGGAGAAGATGGCGACCCGCGGGCAGCTGTCGGCGGAAATCGGTCACGAATTGAACAACTTCCTCGGCGTGGTGGCCGGCAATCTTTCCCTACTGGAGTTCAACGTCAAAAAGCAGAAGTTCGACGACGTCGAACGATACATATCGACTATGTGCGAGACGATCGAGAAGATGAAACGGTTCACCGGCAATCTCATGGACCTGCGGATCGGTTCGTCGACGAGAGAGATCCTGCTGTTCGATCAGACGATTCAGGAAGTGATCGATTACCTTCGTCCCCAAAAGCGATTTCGCGATGTGTCGATTTTCGTGACGCAAATCGACGAGCATGTACCGTTCGAGGCGGACTCGACCCAGATACTTCAGCTGTTGTATAACCTGTTCAACAACGCCGCCGACGCGACGTTAGGCTGCGAGCGGCGCGAGATCACGGTACGCCTCGAGAAGA
Organism: Candidatus Zixiibacteriota bacterium; assembly: GCA_034003725.1. Classification (NCBI taxonomy): domain Bacteria; kingdom Pseudomonadati; phylum Candidatus Zixiibacteriota; species Candidatus Zixiibacteriota bacterium. The sequence goes on along the minus strand of JAVEYB010000009.1, from coordinate 146,100 downwards.
AAGACGACTCGCGCCGGTTTCGGTTTGCCATCAGCGACACGGGCGTCGGTTTCCCCGAAGACATCCTTCGCAAAGCCTTCAACGAGAAGTTCACCACGAAAAAGACCGGTCACGGATTCGGGCTGGTTGTTTGTCGACGTATTGTCGACCAGCATGGCGGGACCGTGCACGTGCACAGCCAGACGGGACAGGGGGCGACGATCGTGATCGAGTTTCCGATGGCGGTAGTCGAGACGGTTCCCGCGTAGGCGGCCTTCTGCACACGTCTTCCCCGCGGGTTCACTCGCGGTCCGCAAACACGGCAACAGCAGCGGCGACAGAGCGATCGTGACTGATCGACACGTGGCAGGCGAGCGACGACAACCGTGCGGCGACATCGGGATGGAATTTAAACACCGGTCGACCGCCGGGCTCATGAATGATCTGGATTGCGGAGTACGGCGGACGTCTCTCCAGGAAATCGGCCATCGCTTTTATCGCGGCTTCCTTGGCGGCGAATCGTCCGGCGAGAAACTGGGGCTTGTCCCGTCGTGTCACAAACAAAGCGCGTTCGTCGTCGCCGAGCACGCGGTTGACGAAGCGCTCGCCGTAGCGTTCGATCGCACGGGCAATCCGCTCTGTCTCAATTATGTCGAGTCCGATCGCACGAATCATGGTGTGAGCACCGCGTTAGAATGTGTTTAAGAAAGTATCAATTTTGTCCGCGGATGGCAACGATCGAAAAAAAAGTGTTGCGAAGTCGCGTTTGTCGCCGTACCTAGTGCATAGTTGAGGAGAGTTGGAAGTCATTTGAAATTCTCTTACAACTTACCAAATGATGGTTGTCTCTTCACCGCCGCGTCGACGCCGTGACCTGCCGGGTTCGGCAGCAGCGAAGACTATATGCGAGAAGTGGCTGTAAAAACCCATTACCGTACAGATCTGGTGAGTTTTTCAAATTACGACCCGCTCTCCCAAAATCACAAACCCGTCGCGGATGCGACGGGTTTTCTTATTCGTGGTCTATCTGCCTCGGTCGCTCTCAGTCCGCGGTGACCGCTCCCTTGATCAGTCGCTCGTAGTCGATCGACAAGTCCGATGGATCGACGACGATGAAGAAACACTCGGTACCGATCGAGGCGAAGTAGAGCCGGGAGCGTTCGATTTCGTAAACTCCCTGCTCGCGCAGTCCGCCCGGTCCGGGCATCCGCGCGAACAGGTTCATGAGATCGGCGAGGTTTTTGAAGATCAGGGCAAACGTCTTCTGAAAGTCCTCGGCCGGCTGGCTCTCCATCAGAGCGCCGTCGTTGTCCACCCGGAACACTCGTTCCACGTCGGGAATCGCCAGGAGCCGGTCATAGGCAGTCATCCGTCGTTCCGACTCGGGCGTGCGCGGGGCGAGTTTCATGGCGGCGACGTAGGAGTCTTTCTGGATGATCCCGAGGATTTCGTCGTGCTGCTGGCGCATTTCCTGTTCGATTGCGCGCTGTTCCTCAAAGGTGCCGACAGCTCTGTCGAGGGCGCGTTCCACCTTGTGGAGCACGCGTCCCTGGAACGAAAGGGTGGTAGTCACCCTCGGAGAGGGACGGGTGGCGTATTCGGTCTGCACCTGGACATCGACGTCTCCGCGCTTGACCAGAGAGGTTCGCCCAACCGGGATGTAGCTGCTGGCTGCCATATTCTTGCTCAGGGCACGCGCCCTAGTTCAGATATATCGGCAGAATCAGCAGCTCGAATAACCGCAGAAGGAGCAGAGGTAGCAGCCGGAGTCGAGGGTCATCGGCGATGCGCATTCAGGGCAGATTTCCGCAGGTTGATCCTGACGTGTGGCGGGGTCCTGCAGATGCCCGAAATGCCGCTGAAGGACTTGCGCGATGGCATCGGGAATCGACGAAACCTTTGAGCCGGAAGCAAATACAGGGCTGGATCCGCCGATTCCGAGAAGCTGCCGGATTACCTGATCCACCGGAACGTGGGATCGCAACGCCAGAGAAATAAGGCGACAGATCGCTTCGGTATCCGCCATCGTGGTATAGCCGGACTTGCCGATGTGGGCAAAGACTTCAAACGGTCGGCCATCCCGGGTATTCACCGTGACATACAGATTGCCGTAGCCGGTCTTGATCTTCTCGGTGAATCCGGGCAAAACGGTGGGACGCTGTTCAACCGGTTTATCGGAAGTCGGAGCGGGCGCGGCCGCCCTTTGTCCTTCTGAGAGAGCCGGCGACGCAGCTGCCGGCCTGGAAGAAAGTACCTGATTGGGGCGGGAGTTGTCGCGGTAAATGGTGACGCCTTTGCAGCCGAGATCGTACGCGGCATGAAAAGCGGTCGCAACATCGTCGCGGGAAGCTGATTCCGGCAGGTTAATGGTCTTGGATACCGACGAATCGCAGAAGGTCTGGAAGGCGGCCTGCATGCGGATGTGTTCCAGCGGCGAGATGTCGGCAGCCGTCAGAAAGAGCGCCCGGATAGGTTCCGGGATCTGGTCGAGATGCCCAATCGAGCGGACCGAAATAACTTTTTCAACCAACTCATCGGAATACACGCCGGCGTCGCGCGCGGCCGCCTCGAAAAGCGGGTTGACTTCGGTCATGCGCGTTCCATCCAGCACGTTCCGCTCGAATGCGATAGCGTAGAACGGCTCAATCCCGGAGGAGCAGCCGGCGATAATGGAGATAGTCCCGGTCGGGGCGATAGTCGTGACGGTGGCGTTACGCATGGCCACGCCCTGTTCCCGGTAGACCGTACCGTTCCAGTTGGGCAGTTTTCCGCGCGTCTTGGCAAGGGTCGAGGAGTGATTGGTCGCCTCGGTGTGTATGAACTCCATTACTTTCCCGGCCAGCGCAAAGGCTCCGTCACTGTTGTACGGCAGGCGAAGCTTCACGAGCATGTCAGCCCAGCCCATGACGCCGAGGCCGATCCGCCGGTTCAGTTTGGTCTGAGCCTCGATTGCCGGGATGGGGTATCTGTTCTGGTCGATCACGTTATCCAGGAAATGGACGCCCAGCCGCACGGTCTCGCCGAGGCGATCCCAGTCGATGCCGTCGGTCGGCGAGCTGATGGCGTACGAGTCCGGCAGGGGGTCTCTGACAAACAGCCCGAGATTGATCGACCCCAGATTGCATGAGTCGTACGGCGGCAGCGGTTGCTCACCGCAGGGATTGGTGGCCTCTATGGTTTCGGAGGGGCGGGTGGGATTGAGGCGATTTATGCGGTCGAGAAATATCACGCCCGGCTCCCCTGTCCGCCAGGCGTGATCAATAATCCGATCGAAAACCTCCCGGGCATCGAGTGACACCTCCTGACCGTCGTTGATATAGGTCTTCCCGGTGCGAGGGTCGATGAGCGGATAGGACAATCCTTTGTCGACGGCTTCCATGAACCGATCGGTGACGGCCACCGAGATATTGAAGTTGGTAATTTCGCTGGTGTTGTCCTTGCAGGATATAAATTCAAGGATGTCGGGGTGGTCGATACGGAGAATGCCCATGTTGGCGCCACGGCGGGTGCCACCCTGTTTGACGGCCTCGGTGGAGGCGTTAAAAACTTTCATAAACGAGACCGGACCGGACGCAACGCCGGAGGTCGACGCGACGACCGAGTTTCGGGGGCGGAGGCGGGAGAAGGCGAAGCCTGTTCCGCCGCCCGATTTGTGAATAAGAGCGGCGTTTTTGTTGGCCTCGAATATTTCCTCCATCGAGTCACCCACGGGCAGAACAAAACAGGCCGAGAGCTGGCCGAGGGGCCGACCGGCGTTCATGAGGGTAGGCGAGTTGGGCATAAACTCGCGGCGGGCCATCATGCCGAAGAAAATCTCCGCGGTACGGGCCACCCCGGCATCGTCGGCCCCGTAGGTGCGGTCGGCCTCGGCAATAAAGTTAGCCACCCGGCGAAAGAGCTCGGCCGGCGTCTCGATCACCCGTCCCTGCCGGTCTTTCATGAGATAGCGCCGCGCGAGCACGGTCAGGGCGTTGTCGCTCAACTGAATATGTGTCTTGTCCGTCATCGGTATTCTCTCTAGTCGGATTGTGACCCCATTAGCATTATAACGTCGGGCGGCGCGTTTCGGCCATCACATTCGCGATCGGATTGCCGCGGCATTGTTCGTCGGGCCGAGACATACTATATTGGCGAGCATAATTGTCGTCATCGGAAGGAGCATCTCATGATTACACGGTGCGTGATTGTCCTCTCTCTGGCAGTGATGTTGTCGGCCCTCCCCTCTTCTCCGGCGGCGCAGCCGGGGGCGGTCAGCCCGGAGTTACTGGAACGGTATGAGGCGCAGGCGGCCCAGGATACGGACCTTCGAAACCGGATCAACGCCGTTACCAACAACGACATAAAAAACCTCGCTCTCAACCGCGGCTTGCTCGCCAATAACGACGGGCTGTTCAACGTGCAGGTGAAGGGCACGGGTATCATCGATCAGCATTCGACCGGCCGGTGCTGGATGTTTGCCGGAGCGAACGTTGTCACGCCGAAAGTCATGACGGCACTCAAAATGTCGGACTTCCAATTGTCGCAGGCATATCTCGCGTTTTATGACAAGCTGGAAAAGGCCAACTGTTTTCTGGAATCCATGATCGCCATGCGCAAACAGCCTATCGACGATCGGTCGGTGCAGATGTACCTGCAGGAACCGCTCGGTGACGGCGGCTGGTGGCACTATTTCACCGGACTGGTGCAGAAGTACGGAATCGTACCGGCCTCGGTGATGCCGGAGACGAAGCAGTCTTCGTCGACCGGGATGATTAACCGCCTTGCAACAACACTGCTTCGCAAGGGCGCGGCTGAGATACGCCGGATGTCCGGGGAGGGACAAAGTGAAGCGCAGATACGGCAGCGCAAGGAAGCCATGCTGGCGGACGTGTACGATTTGCTGGTGTACGGTTACGGGCAGCCGCCGAACGAGTTTACGTTTCGCTGGGAGGAGGGCGAAGACTCGGCCAAGGTGATTATGGAGCGGTCTTTCACGCCGCAGACGTTTCTGAAGGCGTTTTTCGGCGACTCGATTCCGGAGTACGTGGCAATCGCCAACAATCCCGCCGAGAAGATGAACCAGTTGTACGAGCTGGAGGGAAGTCGCAATATCCAGGAAGCGAAAGATATGCGGGCGCTGAACCTGCCGATCGAACGGCTCAAGCATTATGCGATCAAGTCGCTGCTCGACAGCCAGCTGGTGTGGTTCGCCTGCGATGTCGGGCAGGATAATTACAACGACTCGGGCATCTTTGCGATCGACATTTATGATTTCAACACGGCGCTGGGCAAAGACTTCGACATCACCAAAGCGGATCGTATCCGGTACATGGACATGTCCCCCAATCACGCGATGGTGCTGACCGCGGTTGATACGTCGGCCGGAGGCGAGCCGAGAAAGTGGCGGGTGGAGAATTCCTGGGGGAGCGATCGCGGGGCCAAGGGATACTGGACAATGTACGACGGGTGGTTCGACGAGTGGGTGCTGCTGGTAGTAATAGACAAGCGATTGCTCGAGCCCGAGGACCTGGCGTTACTGGAACAGACTCCGGTCCGGATCAAGGACTGGCAGCCGTTCTTTCTGGCGCTTCGGAATCTGCAGCTTGAATAGCATCATTCGGCCGGGATGAGATCGGGGTCGGACATGTACAGCATGTCCAGATAGCCGACGCCGCGGCCGCCGAAATACGCCTCGGGCATGTCGTACACCTCGTCACGGAGGGCCTGGTCGAGCGTGACAAACGAGTAGCCGAGGTCCTCGATCGCCGTCAGCATTTCGTCGAGATAGATCGCGTTAAGGCGATTGAGGCGAAGCAGGAGGATCTGGGGTACCGGCCGGTTGACCAGATCGATAGCGACCAGCTGGCAGCGCTCGATTTCGTCGAGCACGTGATTGACATATTCGTTGAGCAGGGCGTCGTACTCGGCCGAATCCGGGACCTTACCCAGTTTCTCCAGCGTCAGGTTATACAGGAAGTCTTCGGGCACCACGGTGGCGTGGGCAATCACGCAGCTGAGATGTTCGAGGTACAACGAAACCTGTTTTTTGGTTTCGGAGTCGGTGCCGTAGTGCAGGAACGGGTAACGGAAGTACCGTTTTTTCTGACCGAATCCGCGGAGCATTTCCTCGAGCGCGTCGTGACCGAGGCCGACGTCGTTGATGAAGTTTTCGATGCCGAGTTCGTGGAGATCCTGGTGCGAGTAGGTCATGCTTCCGAGAATGTGTCCGCGGTTGAGCCATTCGCCGAGCAGATCGAAATCGTCGCCGATCGTCTCCCCCACCACAAAGCCGGCTGCTCTGACGTCATGGCGGTCGAGGGTTTCGAGTACCAGGTACGACAGGGCATTTCGGTCCGCCTCTTCGAATGTTCTCGCGGCGGGGAGTTCGTCGAACGTGATGCAGATTTGTTTTTTCTCGCCGCGTTTGGCCGGTTGCGTCTGCTGCTGGGCGAAAGTCGGGGTACTCAGCATGCCAGCGAGCATGAAAAGACACAGCAGCGGCAGAATAACGCGGGCCGGCGGGTAGACGTGACGGGACGTCATGGCTATTTCACCTCGTGAATGAACAAAAGGTTGGTTTGAACGCGTGATCCGAACGGCGCGCCACCGGTCACGAAAACGGCGGCGCCTCGGCGCGCGAGCCGGTGTTCCCGGCAAATTCGATTGACGGTATCGGTGAGATCGTTGAAGGATCCGGGGTGCTCGCCTTTGACGGCGTACACGCCTCGGTACAACGAGAGGCTTCGCATCACTTTTCGGTCGTCGGTGACGGCAATGATCGGCTGAGGAGGCATGAGGTTGGCGATCAATTGCGCCGTGAATCCGGTGGACGTAAAGGCGAAGATTGCGCTGGCTTCCAATCTTTCGTTGGCGTGGAGCACCGCCGTGGCTACGGCCTGGGGAATCGGCGCATCGAGATCGAGCCGGGCGGTGAAGGGCGATCCGGACGACATATCGAATTCCGCGGCGGTGATGATATCGGACATGGTTCGGACGGCCTCGACCGGATATCTGCCGGTAGCGGTTTCGGCGGACAGCATAACGGCATCGGCCCGGTCGAATACGGCCGTGGCGACATCGTTGACTTCCGCGCGGGTGGGTCGGGGCGAGAACCGCATCGATTCGAGCATCTGGGTTGCGACGATCACCGGTTTATGGTAGACGATCGACAACGCGATAATCTTTTTTTGGAGTCTGGGCACGGCCTCCGGAGGCATCTCGACGCCCAGGTCGCCGCGAGCGATCATGACACCATCCGAGGCCTCCATGATGGCGTCGAGATTGTCAATCGCCTCGCGTTTTTCGAGTTTGGCGAAGATCTTCTGACGGCCGCCGAGTTTCCTGATGATTGCGCGCGCCTCGCGGACGTCGTCGGCAGATCGGACGAATGACAAGGCGATGTAGTCGGCGTCGAGGCGCACGGCGGTTTTGATGTCTTCCCGGTCTTTGTCGGACAACGTCGGGACATCGATGGCGGTCGATGGGAGGTTAACGCCCTTGCCCGGCAGGATGGTGCCGGGGTTGAGCGCCCGAAGCGTGACGCCGTGGCGATCGACCGCCACAACATCGAACAGAAGGTTCCCGTCGTCGATCAGGACCCTCTCCCCCTTGCGTACCGACGACAGGACTCCGGGTTGGCTCATGGCGACGATACCTTTGGAGGGATCGGACCGGGTGTGAGAGAGGGTGATACGCATCCCTTTGGTTACGGTGATCTTGCCGTCGAAACGATCCAGCCGCAGTTTTGGGCCGGCGATATCAAAGAGAAGACCGACCGGGTAACGGGACCGGGCGGCGCCTTCGGTTATGATTCGGGCGGCGGCGAGAAAGTCCTGGGAGCTGCCATGGGAGCAGTTGATGCGAAAGGCGTTGGCGCCGGCCTGGACGAGGCGGGCGATTTTGGAAAGCGAGGCGGTTGCGGGGCCGTAGGTGATGAGTATCTTGGTGCGTTTCATACCGGGAAGAAGCCGGCGGGGGGCGTGAAATCAACAAAAAAGGCCTGTTCCGGGGATTGAAGGCAAGAGCGGTGCTAACAGGAAAGGCAGGCTTAACTAATTAAGCCAGAATGTATTGCACATCACAAACCGGTTTGTCAAACGATTTCTGAAGGTTTCGCTTCCGCTGGGAGAGGAAATTGTGTATATTGGCGGACCACCGCAAAAAGAGTGAAAAGGAATTCTTATTTGAGGGGTGACTACTGTATGAACAAGAAGGTCATTGTTGCCGTCAACAACATGATATTCACCTCGAAGATTATGACGGTGCTGGATAGCATGGAAGTTGAGGGCATCAAAGCCATCCGCTCGGATGAGATATTCACCAAGGCCCAGGAACTTCGTCCGGATCTGATCATCATCGATCTGAATCTCAACGGCATCGAGGCTCCCTCGCTGATCAACAAGCTGCGGTCGTACGGGGCGACGGCGAAGATTCCGATCGTCTGCTATTCGCCGCATGTGCTGGCGGACCAGATGAAAGCCGCACAAATTGCGGGGGCCACCGAGGTTTTGCCGAACTCCAAGATGACCCAGCGGATGGGGGCCATTCTCGGCAAGTATATCAATAATTAGCCCGTCTTCGTGGCGGCGGATAGACCGGGCGTCATGACGCCCGGTTTTTTTATGCGTCTACTTGAATTACATATCGAGGTCTCCGATCTGGAGCGGTCGCTGGCGTTTTATCGAGCCTTGCTGCCGCACCACCAAGTGACCACCTGGGCTGACGGTTCCGCGGCGGCCATCGTATTCGAGGACGGATCGGCCCTCGGGCTGTGGAAGCTCGGCAAGCGCGGGCTGTACGACGGTCGCGGGGCCGCCCACCTGCATTTCGCCTTCAAGATTGAAGCCGGCAAGTACAATGTATTCCGGCAACGGCTGGTCGCTCTGGGCTGTGAACCGATCGATCATGTCTGGCCCAACGGCGAGCGGTCGATTTACTCGTTTGACCCGGACGGTCACCACGTGGAGTTCATGACGGTGGACTGGATTCGGGGCGTACGGGACTGATAGGTCGGGCTTCGACCCACCGCGGCGGGCTCAGCCTGACTTCGTTCTGCCGCGGATAGGACAATCCTCTCCCCCTACACTGTGCCGTCCTCTCTTCTACAATTGCGGCTCGTGTCGATAAACCCAGGCTTCGTGCGTGCGATTGTGTTTCGGATTGAGGAAATGAAGGATCGCGTCAATGGTAGAGGGGCCGACATGGGTCACTAATGTCAGTGATCCCAGTCTCGCTTTCAGTGAATCCAGCCATTGTTCACGCTCGTCGTCCGAGTGCGGATGTATCACGACGAAATAGCTGCTGTCGTGTGCTTCGGGGAGCCGGGAAAACTCATCCAGATCATGCCAGTTTACGACTTCCGTCCGATACAGCCGTTCGATTCCGCCCCCATAGGCGAACGGCATCAGTCGGCCGCGGCCCGGTGAGACGAGCACCATGGCGGGGAACGGTTCGATGTTCTGCATGCGTACCAGCGGTTCGACCAGTCCACGATGGCCGTAATTGATCGTGAAGGCTCCCAGCAGGACGGTGTTGATTGTCAGGAACCCTGCCAGCAGCGCGATGCCCATTCGCCGGTGTCGAAATAACCAGCCGTTCGCCTGCTGGTGGTACCGGATAGCCAGCACGAAAATGACCAGCAGGATCGGCAGGATCGGAATCAGGTAGCGCTCCTGACGGCTGATTGAGAGGGTATGGGCGACAATGAAGACCAGTGTCGGTATCCAGAGCAACGCATGCTCTCGCAGGAACTTCCTGTTACCAACCAGCCCAAACAGCAGCAGCGAGAACGGTGGGATGAAGGCTCCGAGCAGGACCATGATGTAGAAGTACCAGACGGTCTGGTATGGCGGGGGCTCGGTGAGTACCTGTCGAATATGGCTGACGGTTGAGGCGGCAAAGCCATCGACGACGATGGCGTCGGCCACGCCTGACAGCAGGAGCATGGCGAACACCGCCGCCGTGTAGACGAGCGCCGGTCGCGGCGAGCGGTGCAAGCGCCAGAGGATGAACGGAATGGCAAGCGCGGCAAAGGCGATTTCGAAGCGAATCATCCAGGCCAGACCGGTCATGACTCCGGCCCCGATCAGGGATCGATCGGAGCGGTCGTCGCCATAGCGGTAGAGGAGCCAGACTGCGACAATCCAGAGATTGCCTCCCACCATCTCGATGAGATTGCGGACCGACAGGAACGGCATCAGAAAGTACCCGGCGACTGCCAGCCCGCCGAATACCGCCCAGCGCCGTGACTTGGTACTCAGGAGGACAATCTGGAGGGCCGCCCAGACGGCCAGCAACGAGATGCCGGCGTGGATGGCACGGATACTGTACATCATGCCATCGAGCGTGTTGATCCCGACCGCTTCGTTGAGTTTCATCACCGAATAGAGCGATATATTGTAGAGGACGAAGCGGGCGTGCTCGTTGGCGGGACGCTGCGGCCACATGCGGATGCCGTCGTCGTAAAAGACCTGACCGTAGGTCCAGCGATGGGCGATTTCGACGGTCTCGAACTGGTCGTCGGAAGCCATGTAGCCCTTGGAGAAGATAACCGCCGGGAGGCGCAGGGCGATTGCCACCAGCAGGATGAAGCCCAGTGGATGTGATCGAATGAACCGCTTCATGATACTGCCCCGACTGGACGGGTCTGCAATGTAGAGCGGATGGCGAAGCGGCGCAAGTGGATAACGATGTGCAACGGGAGGGGTTTTCCGTGTCACATCCCAGATCGTCTTCGACGCTCTAGCATGTGACACAACAGTTATCGGTGTCGCCGGGCGGCGTGGTGCGCGGGGGCGTACACCTGCACTTCGCCTTTCAGATCGAACCCGAGCAGTACGACACGTACCGGACAAGGCTGATCGCACGTGGGTGTACGCCGAGCGATCATACGTGGCCGAACGGCCACCGTTCCGTATATGCCTTCGACCCGGACGGGGATCAGATTGAGATTATGACGGTGGACTGGGTCACCGGGGTGGGCCGATAGCACCCCCGGCCTTTTGCCTGTTTTCGGCGCGCCGGCAAACCGCAGTTTCGTTGTTCGGGTTGTGCCTCCGGTTGAGCGTGTACAGACTGACGCCATCGGCAAATATCACATTCGTAGAAGTAGACGTAACCGGGATTTCGTGGGTTTCGTACTAGAGAGACAAACGGGAGAATTGCCATGGATGCACGAACGATTGAAAGGCTTCGCGAGCGGCTTGCCGCGCGGCTTCATGTACTTACGGATTTTCTTTATGGTTCGCCGCGTTCGGTGGTGCAGCTTCGGCTGGGGCCGGCCGATGAGCAGGCGGCTGCGGAAGAGCTGTCGCTGCTGAGAACGGCCGTGCAGAAAGCCGAGGAGAAGACGCTGGGCGTGTGCGAGGTATGCCATGACTACGTCGAGGCGGCCCGGCTCGAGATGGATTACACGGCGTGCATTTGTCTCGATCACCTCTCGGCCGAGGAGCGGAGGGTCCTGGAAAACGATCTGGCGCTGTCGCAGAAGGTCCAGCAGGCGCTGCTGCCTCAGGTTTTGCCGTCGATTCCGAGTGTCGATATCGCGGCCTACAGCCAGCCGGCCCGGATTGTGGGAGGCGATTATTTCGATTTTCTGAGGTTCGGCGACGGCACGCACGCCGTGATGATTGCCGACGTGATGGGCAAGGGAATGCCGGCCAGTATGCTCGCGGCGAGCCTGCAGGCGTCGCTGCGCATTATCGCGCCTGAAAGCAGCGAGCCGGCCGAGGTAGTATCGCGGCTGAACCACTTGTTTTGCCACAATGTTCATCTGACCAATTTCGTCACGCTGTTTTTGGCGAAGATCGATGTTGCCGCGCGCACTCTCACCTACTGCAACGCCGGACATAACCCGCCGCTGGTGGTTCGAGTCGATACCACGATTGAGTCGCTCGATCCGACCGGCGCGGCTGTCGGACTGGTGAAGCAGTCGAGATTCGAGCAGGAAGTCGTAAAACTGCGGGTCGGTGATATGGTGTTGTTGTACACCGACGGAGTGGTCGAATCACAGGATCGCGGGGGCGAGTTCTTCGGCGACGATCGGTTGAAAGAGGTTTTGCGATCGCCGTTACACCGCACGGCTCAGGGCGTGATTACGCAGCTCAAGGATGCGCTGCACGGTTTCTCAGGAACGGGAGTGCCATCGGACGATACGACCTTCATAGCGCTCCGGTTTACGGACTGAGGGGACGATTCTCAAAAACACGGGGGGAATGAGAAAACCGGCCCGTGGCCGGTTTTCTTTCAGACAACGACATTTCAAATGCGGAAGGCGGGACTCGAACCCGCACGGATGTAATCCACTACCCCCTCAAGATAGCGTGTCTACCAGTTTCACCACTTCCGCAGCATAATCGCCTTTAGTTGCCATCGCCGGTCGGTGCCGGGGTCAGCGAATCGAGAAGCTGCACGGGAGCCTGTTGAGCGTTGGCGATAGAGTCGGCGACTCGCTGCTGCTGCAGGGCCTGCTGCTGTTCGACGACCTGCTGAGCCTGTCGCTGTACGACCGACTCGCCGCCTTCGACCGGAGCAGTCTGCACGCCGACCGCGGGACGGTCGCTGGCCGACATATAGGCCAGTGCGCCGCAGTTGAACATGAACACGATCGCCAGCACGGTGGTCGCCTTGGAAAGAAACGACGCGGCCCCACGTCCGCCAAAAACCGCACCTGACAGGGAACCGCCGCCACCGAGCGCCGTCCCGGCCAGACCTTCACCCTTCGAGGACTGCATCAGCACGACGAGAATCAGTGCGACGCACACGATCACGTGAAAAACAACCCAGGCAACAAACACCGTTCTTTCCTCCGCCTAACAGGCGTTAATAATAGCGATAAAGTCGTCAGCCTTGAGCGACGCGCCGCCAACCAGCGAACCGTCGATATCCGGCTGCGCCATAAGTTCTTTCGCATTGCCCGGCTTTACCGAGCCGCCGTACAGGATGGGTACCCGCTCGCCGGCTTTCTGATCCATGTCGCGTACCAACACGCGAATGAAGGCGTGGACCAACTGAGCCTGCTGGGGCGTCGCCGTCCGGCCGGTCCCGATCGCCCAGACCGGTTCGTAGGCGATGACGATCTTGTTCAGATCGTCGGCCGACATACCGGCAAGGCACCCGCTGACCTGCGATCCGACGACCTGTTCGGTCTGTCCGGCCTCACGCTGGTCAAGGGTCTCTCCGACACAAATAATCGGCGTCAGCCCCGCCTCCAGTGCGCGGGTTGCCTTCCGATTGACCAGGTCATCGGACTCGGCATGGTACTGCCGCCGTTCGGAGTGGCCCAAGATAACAAAGGTGGCTCCCACTGTCAAGAGCATCCCGGCAGAGATCTCGCCGGTGAACGCGCCCTCTTGGTGCTCGGACATGTCCTGGGCTCCCAACAGGATGTTGCTGTCCTCGAGTATCCGGGCGGCGGTCAGAAGCGAGGTAAACGGCGGGCAGACGACAACCGTGGCCCGCGCGGTGGCGGACATGCCGTTGCGGAGCGCTGAGAGCAGTTTCTCGGTCTCCGGAATGGCACCGTTCATCTTCCAGTTGCCGGCGACAATTTGCTGTCGCATCTCACGACACCCTGACTTCGGATTTCGGCGTCAACACCGCGACCCCGGGGAGGACTTTCCCTTCGAGAAACTCGAGGGAGGCGCCGCCGCCGGTCGAGATATGGGTCATGCGATCTTCAAAGCCAAACTGCGCCACGGCCGCAGCGGAGTCTCCCCCGCCGATAACGGTCACGGCGCCGGCCGCCGTCAGCTCGCCGAGCGTTTCGGCAATGGCTTTGGTGCCGACTGCAAACGGTTCTTTCTCAAAAACGCCCATGGGGCCGTTCCACACAATCGTCCTGCATCCGTGCAGTTCCTTGCGAAACAGTTCGATGGTGCGGGGGCCTATGTCCAGCCCCATCTGGCTGTCCGGAATATTCTCTATATCCACGACCTTCGTTGCAGCCGTGTCGCTTATCTCCGACGCCACGACGGCGTCCACCGGGAAAAAGAGCCGGGTCTTGCTGTCGTTGACGGAGGCGATAATCTCGCGGGCCATCGCCACCCGATCCTCCTCGACCAGAGATTTTCCGATTCGGTAGCCCTGCGCTTTGGCGAAGGTGAAAACCATGCCCCCGCCAACGAAGAGCTTGTCGACTTTGCCGATGAGGTTCTGGATGACGTCGATCTTGCCGGAGATCTTCGCTCCGCCGAGAATAGCGGCAAACGGCCGCGCAGGGTGTGCAACCGCCGCACCGAGGTATTTCAGTTCCTTCTCCATGAGGAAGCCGGCCACGGCCTGGTTAAACAGGCGGGCGACACCCTCGGTGGAGGCGTGAGCCCGATGGGCCGACCCAAACGCATCGTTGACGAAGATGTCAGCCAGTTCGGCCAGCCGGCGCGCGAACTCGGGGTCGTTTTTGGTTTCCTGCTTGTGGAAACGAAGGTTCTCCAGCAGGAGACAATCTCCGGGTTTCATACGGTCAACCAGGTTGGCGGCCTCGGGACCGATACAGTCCTCGGCGAACATGACCGGTTTTCCGAGCAACTCGGCAAGGCGGTCGGCGACCGGGCGAAGCGACATCTCCGCAACAAACTGACCCTCGGGGCGGCCGAGATGCGAACAGGCGATCACCTTCCCCCCGTCCTTCATGATCTTCTGCAGGGTGGGCAGCGCTTCGCGAATACGACGGTCATCGGTGATCTGCTGGTGTTCGTCGAGCGGGACGTTAAAATCGACGCGCACGAGCGCGGTCCGACCGCGGAAGTTGATATCGGCAACGGATACTTTATCCATAATCACACGCTCCTGTTTAGAGCATCATCTCCATCATATCGACCATACGGCAGCAGAAACCGTATTCGTTATCGTACCAGCTGTAGACCTTGACGAGATTGCCATGCACCGCGGTCAGTTCGGCGTCAAAAATCGAACCGGCCGGGTTGCCGATGACGTCGGTCGAGACGATCGGGTCTTCGCAGTATTCGAGCGTTTGTGCGAGCGGCCCGGAGGCGGCGGCCTTTTTCATGGCGGCGTTCACCTCGTCGCGCGTGGTCTCTTTTTCGACGACCACCGCGAGATCGACAACCGACGCGTCGGGCGTGGGGACGCGGATCGCGATACCGTCGAGCCGTCCCTTCATCTCAGGAATAACTTCGGCGATGGCCTTGGCGGCGCCGGTGGAGGTTGGCACCATCGACAACGCGGCGGCACGGGCCCGGCGCAGGTCCTTGTGGGGAGCATCCTGCAGGCGCTGGTCCGCGGTATACGAGTGAATGGTGGTCATAAAGCCCTTGACGATCTTGAAATTGTCATGAAGGACTTTGGTCACCGGGGCCAGACAGTTGGTGGTACAGGACCCGATCGAGATCACATGGTGCTTGTTCTTGTCGTACTGGTCCGAATTGACACCAATCAGGAACGTGCCGTCGTGCCCTTTCGCCGGCGCCGAGATCAGTACCTTTTTAGCGCCCGCGCTGATGTGCTTCGCGGCTTCCTCTTTCTTACGGAAGAGACCGGTGCACTCAAGGACGACGTCGGCGCCCACTTTCGACCACGGCAGTTTGCCGGGATCACGTTCCGCGAAAACCGGAATCTTCTTGCCGTCGACCACGAGCTTGTCACCTTCGACCGACACCTGACCGGGGAATCTGCCGTGGATGGAATCGTACTTCAGAAGGTGCGCCAGCGTGTGGGCGTCGGTAATGTCGTTGATGCCCACGAATTCGATGCTGCTTTTGCGGGCGGCGCGAAGCACGATTCTCCCAATGCGACCGAATCCGTTGATTCCGACTTTCATTGTGTCCTCCTTTGACCTCTGATCCCGAATGACTACTTGCCGGTCGGCAGGTAGAGGTATTTCACACCCACCGTGATTGTGAGCGCGGAGTAGTCGGTCACACCGACCAATCGATCGGAGAATGTGACCGGCATATACTTGACGTTGAAATCGAGTCCGATCTGGCTGGCCAGCACGTAGTCGAATCCACCGCCAAGGACATAGTTAAAATCGGTCTCCGACGCTTCACGGAACTGCGCATAGTAGTATTCATCGGTAACTTGAATGGAATTTCGCGCATAGTAGATGCCCCCGCCGGCGGCCGCGTACGGATACAGCTTGCCGTTCATCAGCGGCGGCGCATACAGCTTAATCTGGAGCAAAATAGGATAGATATTTAACGCTGCGACATCGTTGATACCGAACTGGGTGTCCCGGGTAATGACATCGCCACGATTCGACAGCCCGAACGAGAGCTCGCCCATCAAAAGCCGGGTGAAACGATACCCGAAGAAACCCTCCAGGAAAAAGCTCGCGGAGTTGATGTCACTGGTCTGAATGATTCCGCTGACGGAGTCGGAGGAGCTGGCCGGCGGAGTGGCGCCGTTGTTGGACCACATCCCCAGACGGACCCCGACTTGATGCTGGCGGCTGAACAAGGGGGCGATATTCTGATCTGTCTGGGCGGATGCGGGGCACGTCGGCATCACGAATACGACCACAGCCCATACTATAAGGGCGCCTAAGATGGAACGGATGGCCTTTGGAGTCGCTGCCTGAGACGTCATGTCGCAAATCCTTATGCTGGTGGCTGTGCCTGTGGTGCAATATATCGGACGCAACGACCAAGTCAAGGATTGGTCCATCTTGTCGTACACATCATTCAGAACCTCTCAAATCCACATTGGGCGGCCAGTCTTTAGGTGATAACACCCAAACGGGTCCTATCGTTCATTCGGATAGAAGATCAGTCGGCTGGCCTGGTAATCAAACAACACACTGAAACGCTGGAGGATCCGGTTGCCGATATTCCCGGCCAGCGACTCGGAGCCGCTGAGCCCCATGTGCGAGTCGGGAATAATGACGGGGACGCTGTCCAGGTGCACGGAACCGAATGACAGGGACGGCACGAGCGCGGCCCGGCCGGAAAGTGTTCCGCCGACTCCGCCCAGAGTGCCGGACGGCTCGCTTTCGTCGATCAGCCGGCGTTCTATATCGCCGGCAGCGACAAAATGCCCGTGCAGGATAAGTCCGAAAGCGTTCCCCACATCAACGACAAAGGAACCGCGCACGCCGTCGATGGCTGCTTCGATAGTCGGCACCCTCGAGGTCAGTGAAAACGGAATGACTACTCCCCCTTCGGCAGGTCTGAACGTATCGGGATTGTACACGATGAGCCGGCGGGACTCGTAGTCCACCAGGACCGGGAAGCGAGACAGAAAATCGTATCCGAGAATACCGCCGCGTGGTTTGTCATTGTTGCGGCGGAGGACTGCGGACAAGTCAAGTCGGCCGGCGGTCTGGCTATACAGCACGAGTTCGCCGACAGAAATGGAGTCCGACTGCACCAGATCAACCTCGTCGAATCCGGCGACCCCGCGCGCAGCGATTGTACCCACTTCGGTCAACTTCAGGTGTTCGGCAAGCGCCTGATCGATCAGATTCGCAGAGGCCCCGGAGTCAAGGATGAACCACGACTTGGCCGCTCCGTTCAGAACAACAGGAACGATGACGTGACCATCCTCGTACTCAAACGGGATTGCGATCGAATCAGCATCGGCGGGGAAGTGGAAATCGACGGCCGACTTCCCCTCGCGATAGAAGACTGCGTGATCGAACGAAGCGTTAAAGACAAGCTCATCGATTTGCGTTTCAGTGCTGATCGGCGCGCCCACCGCCTCGGATTGGGTACAAAAGGCCAACAGCACCCCCGAGACGACACGGAAGTCCGAGTTGACCGAGCGGGTTGCGATATTGTCCAGCTTGCTGTGCATGAAAACCGGATGCGCGGTTTGCGCATCGAAATATACGCGGATCGTGTCGTCGTTCAGCGGCAGGAACAACACCTCGTGGTACGCGCGACCGTCGATCGCAGCCGAACCGACATACGCGGTGCTGCCGGGCACGCGCCCGTCGATGAGATATGCGAACGATTGCAGGTAAATCTGCTTGAGCAGCTCTTTCTCCTCGAACCCCCCCAGTTCCGAGATCTGCCCGTTGAAATCACGCATCCAGGCGGTGGAACCGTCAAAGGCCTGAACCATGGAGATCGCCCCGAAGCGCATCTCTGCGTAGAACAAGTCCGGCTCTGCGTAAAACATGGTGAACTCACCCGGCCGGCCATTGAGCGACACCCGTCCTGCGGCGCGGTAGTTGTGAAACGTCCTGAGACTGTCGAGTGCGGCCGGACCTCCAACTGACTGCACCAGCAGTGAATCGAGGTTTAGTGCTCCTGCCGGGGCGGCGAGCGCGGTGGCCGCGATCAGGTGAAGTCCCCAGCGAACCATCGGTCAATACTCCTGCCAGTGATAATCGGCGGAGACGATGAGTGCGACCAGCGTCCATGTGAGCACCAGGCCGGTCCCGCCGTAGCTGACAAACGGCAGCGGTAGACCCGTGACCGGCATAAAACCGAGGGTCATCCCGATGTTGACCAACATCTGGAAGATGATGATGGACGCTGCACCCATAACGACGTGTGACGCGAAACGCGAGCGACAGCGAGCGGCGATACGAATTGACCGCACCAGAATGAACCCGAACAGTCCCAGCACGATCAGCGCTCCCCAGAGACCGAACTCTTCGCCGAGAACGGAGAAGATGAAGTCGGTGTGCCGTTCCGGCAGGAATTCAAGCCGTGATTGCGACCCGTTGAGGAATCCTTTGCCCCAGATGCCGCCGGAGCCGATCGCGATTTTTGATTGAATGATCTGGTAGCCCGCTCCGCGCGGGTCCATTTCGGGGTTGATGAAGGTGAGAATCCGAAGGCGCTGGTACTCGGCGAGTCGGTTCCAGACAATGGGAGTAACGATACCGAAGGCGAGGTTGGCGACGACCACCGTGACGGAGAACAGAATACCGGGCCGGACGATTCCGAGAAACGTCAACAGCACGACAAAGTACAACGCCCACGACCACCAGTACGAGGCCGTGACCAGCGAGGCCAGCGGCGACAGGATCATCAACAGATACCAGGGAGACAGTCCCGACCAGAACCAGAGCACGAAGAGAATGAAGAAAAACACGAGCGAGGTGCCGAGGTCGGGCTGTTTGAGGATGAGCATGATCGGAATGACGGTCAGAATCGCCGAGATGGCTAACCGGCGTTTGGACGTGGGCGGCCTTTTGGAGTACGCAAAAAAGCGGGCGAGGGTAAACACCAGGGCGATCTTGGCGATATCGGACGGCGCCAGCGAGACAGGTCCGAACGCAAACCAGCGGCTGGCGCCCATACGTGCGGAGCCCACCATGAGAACGAGGATCAGAAGAATGACCGCGATTCCGTAGAGGAGGTAGGCGCTGAGATCAAACAGGCGCAACGGCAGATGAATCACGGCGACAAAAAAAACGAGCGCGACAGCCAGCCACAACAACTGGCGCTGATAGTACTCGCGGGCGTACTCGGATTCGGCGAAATGCTGGGCCGACATAATCAGCAGAACGCCGATCAGCGAAAGGGCGAGCGCGGCGCCGATGAGTTTCCAGTCGAGGTCACTATAGTTCAGCATGGGTGGTATCGGTGGGGGCAGCGGCCGCCACGCTGGCCCGGCCGGCTTTTTTGTCCATGTAGGCTTTGATCACTTTGCCGACCACCGGCGCCGCATACTGGGAGCCATCGCCCGAATTCTCGACAATAGCGCAGACGACGATTTCCGGAGATTCGAGCGGCGCGACGCCGCAGAACCAGGCGTGATTGGCGCCGTGGGGATTCTGCGCCGTGCCGGTCTTGCCGCCGACCGTGTAGTCCTTGCGGCGCTGGGAGCGAGCCGTCCCCCGCTCTCCCTGCACCACGAGCCGGATGCCTTCGTTCAGGATGTCCAGGGTCTGTCGTGTGAAGGGCAGGCGGAACGACACGACCGGCGGAACGACGATTTCATCGCCGTTCGGCTTGGTGATTTTCTTGACGAGATGGGGCCGGTACACCAGTCCATTGTTGGCGATCCCGCAGTAGAACTGGGTGAGCTGAAGCGGGGTCGAGAGGATCTCCCCCTGGCCGATCGCGTTGTTGAGGACCAGGGCGCGGGTCCATTTGTTTTTCCCGTAGCGCTGGTCGTAGTATTTCGAATCGGGGTTGAGACCGTCGGATTCACCGGGCAGATCGATACCGGTGGGCCGGCCGAAACCGCACTTGGCGAAATAGTCGTGGAGTCGGTCGATGCCGAGACTGATCCCGAGCTGGTACATGAACACGTCGCACGACCGCTCAATCGCATGCGTGCAGTTCAGCGTACCGTGCCCACTGTGTTCCCAGCATCGAAAGAACCGATTGCCGAACTGCATACCGCCGTAGCACGGTTTCAGCGTGGTGTGCTCGTTGATCAGGCCTTCCTCGAGGGCCGCCCCCACCGTAATGAGCTTGGTCGTCGATCCGGGCGGATACAGACCGTTGAGAATGCGGTTGAGCAGCGGGTGAGTCGGATCGGACCGTATTTCCGACCACAGAGACTCGGGGATCACCGACGAGAATATGTTGGCGTCGAATCCCGGATAGGACGTCGCGGCCAGCACCTCACCGCTGCGGGGGTCCATCGCAACCACCGCGCCGCAGCAGAAACTGTCGAGGGCGTGCACGCTGGCTTCCTGCAGGTCGATGTCTATCGAGAGAGTGATGTCGGAGCCGGGCACGGCTTCGAGCACCTCGCGCTCGGTGTACGGACCGAGAATCTGCCCCGAGGCCGCTATCTCGACATATTCCGTACCTTCCCGTCCCCGCAACAACTGATCGTATTGCTTTTCCAGACCTTTCTTGCCGATCATGCTTCCGGGCTGGTACCCCTGACGTTCGCCGTCGATCTCCGCGAGATCATCAGGCGAGACTTCTCCGACATAACCCGTAAGGGCTTCGACCCCGAGCGAATCGACGTACATGCGGACACGTTCCATCTGGTAGCTGACGCCGGGAAACGCGAAGCTTTGTTCTTCGAGCACGGCGATAGCGTCAAACGGGATGTCTTTTTTCACGGGTGACGGCTGGTATCGGCTGACCTGGTTGCGGATCATCCGGCCGACGATCTGCGTGCTGTCGAGTTCGATCAGACCGGCCAGATTGGATATGGTGCGGTCGGAAACCAGTTCCGCGGGGACGATGGAGACGGTATAGGAGGGTCGGTTATCGATAATGACACGACCTTCGCGGTCGTAGACGATCCCTCGCCGGGGGATGATGGGGACGACGCGCAGACGGTTGTTTTCCGAGCGGGACGCCAGTTCCGCGTGATTTATCAGCTGCAGCTTGACGAGTCCGCCCAGCAGGAAAAACAGCAGGGCGCCGACCATAGCCATGGCCCACGTGGCCCGGCCCGATAATGACAGTCTGAAGCGATCCATGGGTCTGACTAGAATATCGACTTAAACTTCCTGAACGTTATCACGCCGTCCTTGACCAGCAGGAACAGCAGCGCCACTACAGTCGTATACAACGCATCCGGCAGGGCGTTCACGGCAAGACGCATCAGCAGGCCCCCGCCACCGTCGATGATGACGGAGCCTATAGTATGAACGGTGAGTCCGCCGAGCATGAACAGAACTTTCGAGTAGAAAAAGTCCAGGTTGAGTTTTTCGCGCAGGTGATACGCCGTGACACCGAGCAAAGCCATAAACAGGCCGTGCCAGCCAAGCGTATCGGGCGAAGAGACGGCCATAACGACGCCCGCAGCGAGCCCGAACCACAGGGTGACAACCTCGGACTTGTACAGGGCCACGGCCATGACGATCAGGGCGGCGAGATCAATGCGGACGCCGACTATCGCCGTGAGGTCCTGCAGGAAAACCTGGTGCATGGCTATCAGCAGCAAGTAGATAAGATAGGGAAGCAGTCTCACGATCCCCCCGGGCGTAACAGGAAGAGTTCCTCAAGAGAGTTGAAGTTGGCAGCCGGCTCGATTGTCACATCACAGAAAGCAGCCTCAGCCGGTCGTTCGACTTCGGTCACATACCCCACAAGCAAACCCGCCGGATAGATGCCGCCGAGTCCGGACGAAAGGATCGGACGGCCAGGCCCGATATCGCCCTGGATCGGGAAGTTGTCAAGGACCATTCCCCGCGGCGAAAATTTGGCGATTCCCATCGCGCGACTGTCGGCCACCCTGACCGCCACCCGGTTGACGGGATCTGTCAGCAGCTGCACGGTTGCGAAGTCCGGCGACACCGAGTTGATCCGACCGATGAGTCCTTCCTGATTGATGACCGGCTGGTTTACATACACCGAGTCTCGATACCCACGATTGATGATAGCGGATGTGGGAACCCGCCCGCCGCTGACGGACAGCACCTGGGCGGGCAGAAGCGAATACCCGGTTGGCGGTTCGAAGCCGAGGACGGCGCGAAGGCGAAGATTCTCGCGTTCGGCTTCCTCGAGTCTAGACAGCCGGACGGAAGCGTCCACGAGGGCCTGGCGAAGCCGCTCGTTTTCCCGATCGACCGTGCTGAGCCGGACCACGAGATTTTTGAGCTTGGCGAAAGGATAGTAGAAGGATCCGATCACGGCCTGCGAAATCAGCCCGTTGACCGGCGGGAAGTTCAGGATGAGCAGAATCGAAACGACAACAACAGCGGAAAAGTGGACATTACGCCAGTACCTGAAAAACAGGTTGGAAATCCAGTTCATCGATCACGCCATCCTGGCAATGTTCGCGCGGGCGGTTAGTCGACGTTGTCCATAAGGGCAAGGACTTCACCCGGCGAGGTAAGCTGTTTGAGCTTCTCCCGGTTCTCCTCGGATTTCATAAGATAAGACAGCCGTGCCATCACGTTGAGGTGCGCACCGATAGCGTCTTCGGGCGCCGCAATCAGGAAAAACAGGTGGACCGGCCGGTGATCCATCGCGTCGAACTCGATACCATCGTCGCTTTTGCCGAAGGCGATCACGATGCCTTTGGCCGAGCGTGTTTTGGCATGCGGAAAGGCGACGCCGTAGCCGACGCCCGTGGTGACCAGATTTTCCCGTTCCCGGACGTCCGCAAGCAGCTGGTCGCGATCTTTGATCATGGTCGAGGTAGCGGCCAGATCGACCAGTTCCTCGATGACCTCGTCTTTGGTTTTGGAGGCGAGATTGAATACGATCAGGTTTTCATCACAGAACTTTGACAATTTCATCGCCGGTGCCTTCACTCCTTGGTTTCTGCTTCGTCGACCAGTAATACCGGTATGTCGTCGGCCACCCGGTACACGAAACGACAGGACGAGCAGCTGAGGCGCGCATCCGCCTGATGGTAGTCCAGTTTTTCGTGCCGGCAATTGGGGCAGATCAGCATATCAATGAGGTTTCTAGATAACGCCATGAGCTATCTCCATGATCAGAGCTCGGCAAATACGCCAATACGGCGGAACTTCTCGAGCCGCCGCCGGAGCAATTCGTCAACATCGAGCGCGCCGAGCCGATCCAGCGCTTCGATGACATGCTCTTTGACCCGCTCGGCCATAACGGTCGGATTGTTGTGAGCGCCGCGTTCGGGCTCGGGAATGATCTTGTCGATGATGCCGAGTTCGAGCAGGTCTTCGGCCGTCGGCCTGAGCGCCTCAGCCGCCTCGGGCGCCTTGGCGGCGTCGCGCCAGAGGATGGCGGCACAGCCCTCGGGCGAAATGACCGAGTACCACGAATGTTCGAGCATATAGACTTCGTCGCCGATCCCGATACCCAGCGCGCCGCCCGACGCGCCTTCGCCGATGACCACAACCACGATCGGGACGCGGATCTCAAACATCGTCTGGATGTTTTTGGCGATCGCCTCCGCCTGCCCGCGCTCTTCGGCGCCTATACCCGGAAAGGCGCCGGGCGTATCGACCAGGATGACGATCGGGACGTTGAACTTCTCGGCAAGGAAAAACAACCGTCGGGCCTTGCGGTATCCCTCGGGGTGCGCCATTCCGAAATTGCGGTGCAGCTTGGCCTTGGTGTCGCGGCCCTTTTGCTGCCCCACCACCATGATGCGCCGCCCGTCGAGCATCGCAAAACCGCCCACCATGGCGGCATCCTCGGCGAATCCACGATCACCGTGCAGCTCGACAAAGTCCGTGCACATCATCTCGACATAGTCGAGCGTATACGGACGTTTGGGATGGCGGGAAATCTGGACGCGTTGCCAGCGGCTGAGGCTGGAATAGATCTCGGCCCGGAGCTTTTCGAGTTTCTTTTCGAGCTGGGCGATCTCGCCGTCCAGTTCGAGGTTTTCCCCGATCGAAAAGTCCTTCATGTCGGAGATTTTCTTCTCCAGTTCCATGATCGGACGTTCGAACTCCAGATAGGGACCTGTGGCCATCCTTGCTCACTCTCCTCGCCGACTGGGGGTTGACCGATCGGAGCTGACCGGGTGTTCGCGATGCGCCAGTTTCGGCAAATTGGTCAGTAAGATAAGAATTAGCACAAAAATCACAACCATAAAAAGGGCCAAAAACCCAAGGACCCATCGCCGATTGAAGTAAAACATGGACAGGGCGAAACCCCCGAAAACCGTTGACAGGACATAGAATACGGCGACGACCTGTCCGTTCGACCAGCCCGCCAGGGCCAGCAAATGAAACAGGTGGCGACGGTCGGCTCTCATGACCGACTTGCCCGTCGCCAGACGGCGGACGATCGAGAGGCCTGCTTCCATGAGAGGAACGCCAAGAGTCAGCAGCGGAACATACAGCGCGGCTGCGGTGTAGGAGCGAATCGGTACTAAAAGTGACAGCACGGCGAAGTAAAAGCCGATCTGCAACGACCCGCTGTCTCCCAAAAAGAGTTTCGCCGGCGGCCGATTGAAATACAGAAAAACCACGAGGAATCCGGCGAGCGTGACGGAGAGCATGACCACCGTGCCCACGTTGAGCAACACCCCTACCGCCAGCAACACCAGCGCCGCGATCAGCGAAACGCCCGCGGCGAGCAGGTCCAGACCGTCGAGCAGGTTGATCGCATTGGTCAGGGCGACCACCCAGACGACCGTAATCAATGCCCCGGCGACCCCGGTTTGCACAGGACCGTAAAACGGAATCGTGAGCGGGTCGACACTCAGCCCGCCCAGATACAGGACGAGCCCGGCAGCCACCTGCGACATCAGCTTGACCCACGCCGACACGGGAGAAAGATCATCGGACAAGCCCACGAGGAAGATGATCGTTGCCGCGGCAAACGTGAAGCCGAGCACGCCTCGAAATTCGGCAAGGGCGGAAGGAAACAGCAATGACAGGAGCGCAACGGTGGTCCAGAACGCGACAAACAATACCGCACCGCCGAGCGCCGGAGTCGGGATCTGGTGCCGCTTGTGCCTGCCCGGGAGGTCCAGCAGGCCATATCGGTGCCCGAGCCGGATAACCGCGGGACAAAGCAAGGCCGTCAACATGGCGGCGGCGAAAGCGGCAAGGGCCATTCCGATGACCGGGATCATTGGGGACTGCTACTCCGTAAGTGCGTGCGAGGCAATATGGACATAAGAACCCCGTTGGCAAACAACAAAAGCGGAAGCAGAAACAGGGCAAACGCGTTGGGCTCGTGTTTCAGGAAGTACTGCCAAACGGAGTAGTGGTGGCGCCAGAGTCGCCGGACACGTGACATACGGCCGCCTTTTCCCCAGTCATGTACGGCGCCGGCAGTCGGGACGAATAGGTTGCGATAGCCGGCGCGATTGACGCGCAGCGACAGATCGGTATCCTCCATGTACAGGAAGAACCGTTCGTCGAAGCCGCCGGCCTTCTCGAAGAGTGAACGGCGCACCATCATCATCGTCCCCGCCACCGCCGGAACCTCTGTCACCGTCTCCGAGTCGGGCAGCGTATAAGGGTCGGGCTTTGTACCGGACAAGCGCGTCAACCACCGGCTGAGGATGGAACCCCTCGAGTACAGCAGATTGGCGGCGGTCGGGAAGTTCCGGCAGGTCGCCTGAAACGAACCGTCCGGAAAGCGCAGCCGCCCCGAGAGAAGTCCGGCGCGGCTGTCGGAGACACACCTGTCGCGCAGGGTTTCGACAGCACGATCGTCTATGAAAACATCAGGGTTGAGAAAAAGAAGCATCTCCCCCGCGCTCACCGCGGCGCCTCGGTTACAGGCCGCGGCGAAACCGACATTGCGCGCAAGGCGGATCACGCGGGCGTCGGCAAAACGCTCTCTCACGGAATCGGTGGGATCGGTGTCGGAGTCGTTGTCGACCACGATAAGTTCGACGGGGATGCCGCGAACTGAGACGGACAACGCGCCCAGGCAGGTCTGCAGGGCCGGTTGCGAGTTGTAGGTAACGATGACTATGGAGACGGTTTCGGAACGCGAGGCCACGGTACGCCTCAGTCAAATCTGCCGAGCATGCTCCGCAGGCGAAGCAGCCAGACCATCCAGACGGCTTCCCGCACGATCTTTTTTGACATCTTGGAGCTTCCGGCGACACGGTCGACGAAGATGATGGGAATCTCCTTGATGCGGAAGCCTTTCTTCCAGGCCCGCATCGACATTTCAATCTGGAACGAGTACCCGGTCGACTTGACGTCATCAAGATTAATCGCTTCGAGAACCTCACGGCGGAAACACTTGAACCCACCGGTGGCGTCGCGAAGCGGCAGGCCGGTGATCCACCGAGTGTACACGTTGGCGAAGTAGGACAGCAGCAGGCGCGACATGGGCCAGTTGATGACGTTAACGCCGGAGATATAACGCGAGCCGATAACGAGATCATGGTGTTGAATCTCACGCAGGAAGTCGCGGATATACTCCGGGCCGTGCGAGAAGTCTGCGTCCATCTCGAAGACGAAATCAAAGCCTTCTTTGATCGCCCATTTGAAGCCCGCAATATAGGCCCGGCCCAGGCCCTCTTTTCTCTCCCGGTGCAGGACATAGACGTTGTTCTGCTGCCGGGCGAGCTTGTCGGCCAGCTCGCCGGTTCCGTCGGGCGAGTTGTCGTCGACAATCAGCACATGTATGCGAGCGTCGAGCGGAAGAACCGCATGAACGATCTTCTCGATGTTTTCCCGCTCGTTGTAGGTCGGGAAAATGATCAGGGCGCGCCTACTCGTTGCCATCGGATACTCCGTCGTTGCGCTCATTCCGCCGACGGCCCATCGCCGCCGTCATCGAGCCTGCACAGATAACAATCACCACCAGTAATGCTCCCCAGGTGACCCACTCGCCTATTAAATAGCGTTTTGATTCAAAAGTGAAGACCACTGTTTGCGCTCCGGCCGGCAGGGCCACGGCGCGGAACGCGCCGTCGGCGCGAAGCACCTCGGCAGGTTCGCCGTCAACCGACGCCTGCCAGGCATCGTAGTAGCTGTCGGTCAGCACCAACACCTGCGGCCGGTCGGTCGACACCGCGACGACAATCGAGTCAAGCGTGTAAGCGGTAATCTCGGCCGTACCCGATTGCAGGCTGTCGGCCTGCGGTGCGGGGGTCGGTTCGTTTTCAAGATAGACCAGACGCGAGAGGTCCTCGCCGCCCTGCAGGATGTACGGATAGATGTCCGCCCGATCCGGCACGACCTGATACCGGTCGGCGAGGAAGACGCGCGGCAGACGGTTGGGATTGCGCCAGACGCTGACCTGACCAAACGTGGCGGCCGCGGTGACCGGCAGGGGACCAAAGAAGCCGTCGGGAATACCCTGATTGCTTGGGATAACGAGCCACTCGGCTCCAACCAGATTCAGAAAACGCGGGTTCAGCCGATTGGCCAAACCCGGACCGCCGGCCAGCTGATCGTACCAGCGAAGCTGATTGCCGTGATAACCATAAGGTATTGCCAGATCGAACTCCGGGTAGATATTGTCCTGCAGACTGCTGTAGTCGCGCAGATTGCTGGCGAGATCGCTGGTAAGGTCGGCGGTACGGAACTGTCCCGGCTGCTGTTCGAGAAACTGGATTGTCGGCGTCTTCTGCGATACGCGCGCAAAATCGACAGTGCTGATGAAACGTCCGTTGAAGCGCATACCGTTCAAAACGACAATTATAGAGAGCCCGAGCAGAAGCCACCGACCGGCCGAACCACGGCGGTACAACCAGATGACAGCCGCCGCCAGGGCGACCGCCAGAAACGAAAACCAGGCTCCCGCCTTGATAGCGGGAAGGTTAGCCATCGCCATGTCCCACTTCGAATATCCCTGCGCGGTCGGCGTACCGACATTGTCGTAGAAAAGCGACGTCCACAGCTTCAGCATGCTTTCCCCGGCGCCGCTGAACGCGAGCGCGAGTACGAGAAACAGCGCAGGCACGACCAGAACGTACCGAGAGAGAGTTCGCTCCGATTTTGGCGTCGCTTCGCGCTCTTTGGTCTCACGGCGGTCGATCAACGTCTGCACACCCATCGCGGCCAGCAGCGCGATCGAGAATGAAAACAGGAACATGATCATCGATGGCGCACGCAGCGACGGGACGTTGGGTATGAGATAGTACAGGTGGAACAGCGGCGTGGTCGCGCCCAGCGCATACGTGAGGGCGAACAACGCCAACCCGCCAAAGAACCAGCGTTCGCGCCCCCGCGCAAAAAACAGCCCGATCATCGCCGCAAACAGCGCCGTCACCGGGACCGCCTCGGAGTTGTCTTTGAAAAAGTTCTTCCCCCAGTAAACCGTCTCGGGCGTCCGGGTATTGGTGCCGGAGAATTCCGGTATGAGCAGGCTCATCGCTTCTTCTTCGTGCAGCGACCACGATGTCGCCCATTCCCAGCCGTGTTTGGAATCGTCGGCGGCCCGGGGCGAGAACTGCTTGGTGTAGATGTAACCGGGATAGAACTGGATCGCGGAGATGGCGACGCCGATCACTACCGCAAAGGTTGTCAGCAGCGCCGGCTTAACGCAGGGCTTTATGGATTTGGTGTCATACCAGAGCAGGATCAACCGGAACGCCGAGTAAAGCGAAACCACCCAGAGAGTGAAATAGGCCATCTGGGCGTGAGGCGACAGGAGGATAAGCCCGATAACCAGCCCCGTCATGGAGAAGCACAGCAACGGACTCCACTTCAGGTCAAACCATCGCGTCCGCCAGTGCACGGGTTGGGCCGCAAACCCCATGTGCAGGAACATGACCACGAGTGGAAACAGGGTGGTGACGTAGATCTTGCCGTCGTGCCCGGGCGCGACGAAAGAAATCAGGTACCCGGCGTAGGTGTAGGCGACACCGGCGAGCAGCGACGCAATCTTGCCGAGTCCGAACCGCCGCGCGCACAGATACATGAACACACCGGCGAAAAAGATGTGATACAGCAACTCCAGACCGAGCCACTTCCACCAGGGAAACAGCAGTTCCATGTTTTTGAACTTGGAAAACGGATAGAAGATGTCGCCGTGGAAGGCCTCGACAAAGGGCAGTCCACCGTAAATATAGGGATTCCACTGCGGGACGGTGAACCACCCGTGCGTCTGCCATTGCTCGACATAGAAGCCGCGGAAAAATATGCCCGCCTGAAGCACGTCGGAGCCGTAGAGCATCTGGTCGGAAAACACGAATTCGGAAAAGAGGATGAGCAGGGAGAGTCCGACCAGCACAAAGGCGATCAATGCGAACCACCGGGAGCCGTCCGGCTGCCATGAAGAAGCTGCTGTTATGCGGGCTCGGGACGCCTGTTGCCGTCGTGTCACCGGAAGTTCCTTCCTCTGTACGGATGCCTGGGCTTATGTCGGGTATACAACCGAGAGTGCAACATAGGTCAGGAACGAATGCGGGGCAACAGTTTTTGGCAGCGCCCTGACCCGGGGCGCTACGGGCCCGATTGACCGGGCGTTTCGCGGTCGAGCATGCGCTGAGTCTTTTTCCGCAGGTCGGCGAGTTCCTCCTTGATCGCGGTCTGCCCCTCAGCGATAAAGCCCATCATAAACAGCCCGCCGCCCAGTCCGAGCAGCAGGATAACGAGATACAAAAGAGCGCGGTCGCCGTGGTTCATGAAATACCGGAGGTAAAGTGCCCATAGACCAACCAGGACGCCGAGCGCGAAGAGAATGCTGCCGAGCGCGCCGAAAAAAAGCAGCGGTTTCTTGAGAAAGGTGATCTGGAACTTCACCGCCAGCATGTCAAGTACACCGACCGGGATACGCCAGACCGAGAATTTCGACTCCCCCCAGGCCCGCTCATACAGCGTGACCTTGCACTCTTCCACGCGGAAGCCGGCATTAGCCGCGAGGACGACGAGATAGCGATGCCAGTCCTTGCGGAGGAAAATCTGCTCGACAACCTCGCGGCGAAAGGCCTTGACTGAGTTCAGGTCATGCACTTTCAGCCCGAATATTTTCCGGGAGATCGTATTATAGATCGACGAGACAAATCGCTTGTTGTATTTGCCTTGTTTCCAGCCGGTGCAGACATCGGCGCCGTCCGCAATGGGCGCAACCAACGTGGGGATGTCCTCGGGCCGGTACTGCAGGTCGGTTGGGTAGAAGACGAAGACATCGCCTCGGGCGATCGCGAACCCGGTCTGGAGCGACTCGGTGAGTCCCAGATTGCGGTGGTGTGACGCCCAGCGGATGAAGTCATACCGGGCGGCGTTTTCCTTGATTTTGGCCAGCGTGCCGTCCGAAGAACCGTCGTCGATCAGCACCAGTTCGCCCTGAAAGGGGGCGTTTTTCAGCATGTCGGCATATTGACGACAGAATTCGTCGATATTGCCTTCCTCATTCATAGCGGGGGCTATGGTTGAGACGATGAAGTTGTATCTCTCAGCTGCCATGGTTCACTGACCTGTAACCGGTGATATTTCGGAGCGATATGCTGCGCCACGGGGGCATAAAACATGGCCCGGCTGAAATTCTCCAGTCCTTTTTCTTTGTCGGCAGGATTGCCGAACGCGGCATAGCGTTCCTGATAGAAGGTTGCCAGCCGTTCGTAAAGAACATAATTGGTCGGAGAAAACTCAACCGCTTTTTTGTAGCGCTCTTCGGCCATGTCCCACCGGCCGGCGGCCTGGGTGATGGAGGCCTCGACCAGATGACCGCTGTAGTTGTCGGGGTGTTGCTGGTTGAAGCGATGAATCAGATCGGCCCCGGCCAGTTTTTGACCCTCCTGGAGGGCCGCAGCCCCCTGCTCGAACAGCGACTCCCGGTACCGGCCGGCCACCGCGTTTCCGGTGACATGGGCGATATTAAACAGTCGAAGCTGTACTTTGCCGACCCGAAGGGTCGCAACGTGGAGCGCATCGCGGAAAACCTCGGGATAATCTTCACGTGCGCGGTCCTCGTTGGACTGGTCGAGGATCAGGTGAGTCATCGGAAAGACACGTAACAAGTTCGGGTCGGGCCGAGTCACCCCGAACATGTGTATCACGGCCTGCAAGTTGTTTTCCAGTGCGAGGGCAGGGCCGAACGGACCGGACAGGACCGCCCCCGGGGAAAGCAGGTGACCCAGTTCCCGGCCTGTGTCCCGCTCGGTATAGGTCGCCTTGTTGACCCAGGTCGCGAAGTCATAGAAGCCGTGCCCGACGGTTGCCAGCAGTGCGGCTGCCGCGACCGTCCGAGCGAGCAGCGTGACCGAACCGGGGGCGATTTTTCGATATGCTGCGATTACAATCGGCAATACGCCAACCAGGGCCGCCGTCGCCAGAGCTACCGCATACTTGATGTCGTCAAAATAGAAGTCGCCGCTGATGGCTTCGATTACCGCACCCGACAGATGGTAGACGACGACCAGCACAAGCGGATACATGATCGGATAGTACCACCAGGGAATCCGCTCCGGCAGGCCGTCGCGGACCTTCTCCCACATCGCCACCACCACGAGTGCCGCCGCCGCGCAGACGGGATAGATAAGTACGATCTGGTACCGAAGCGGCTGGTAGTTCCAAATCATCAGGGAGCCATAAAACGCGATAATCATCGCGGCGACAAACACGTGGCCGGCGTTCAACCACGACTGCCGGGTCTTCCAGAACGACGGCCGCACGAGAACCAGCAACACGGCCAACAGGAATCCGACGCCCAGCAGGGCCGGGGCGATCATACGTTCGAGCAGGTTCGAGGATACGCCGAACGTGACCATTTTGTAGACGAACTTATCGAGCGACTCAAGTCCTTCGGGAGAGCCGTAGAGGGCGACACTGTGTTCCTGCAGGTAATCGCTGACCTCCGCCTGATACGGAGCGTACGCGAACACGTACCATGCAGCCGCGACCACCGCAAAGCCTGCCAGGAAGGCGATTACGGGGCGGAGTGTGTGGGTCGGTTCGTTGCGATGCTGAACGAAAAGTTGGAAGAGAAAATAACAGGCAAAGGGAAAGAGAAAGACAATTCCGATGACTTTGCCGAAGAATATGCCGGCGGCAAGCAACGCTCCGCCGACAGCGTGCCCCGCACTGCCGCGCCAGTACATGACGGACGCGAGGGCGCCGAACGCGCCGAGCGCCATGGCGTGCTCGAGAAACGGGAATCGTCCATACGCGACGAGGTTGTAGTTCAGACCGGCCAGTAACAGGAAGACAAGAGCGACTGTCGGCGACGCGCACCGCCTCATCACGAGATAGAACAGTAGCAGCGAGGCGAGCGAGAACAGCAACCCCACCAGATGAGACGTGAACACGCTGACACCCAGAAGGCCGAACACGATCGTCGCGACGAGTGTGACGCTCGAGTTCAAAAAGAAGGTCATCCGCTGATCGTCGAACGGATTGAATTCCCCCGTCTGCACGTAGTGCTTGGCGAACAGCGTGTATGCTGGGGTATCGGTGTAAATGCCGGTCGAGAAGGTCAAACCGATCGGCGGGTCGGCGCCCAGGTGGTACGTACGGACAACGATTATGAGGAGAAAAGCTGCGAGCGTGAGTATCCGTTCAAATCGGCGCGACATCTTCTACCGTCCGGCGATGGCTTCCGTGCGATTACCTTCAAAGCTGGGGATTTGAAGCGCAAGATAGAACGACCGGCGTCGGGAGTCAAGCCGCCTGCCCGTCTATACTCTTACATCAATTACCTGCTCGCGGTCACGCGCCGCCTCGGCCAGCACCGTACCGTCGGGCGAAACGGCGATGGAATTACCGCCGAATACGTTTCGACCGTCGCTGCCGACCGCATTAATGCCGAACACGGTGGCTTTCGTCATTCTGGCGTGTTCGATCAGCAGCGAACGATAAACATCGACCCGCTCGAGGGGGAAGGCGGCAGGGACAAAGATCATCTTCGCCCCTGCTCGCTTCATGTCTTCAAACAGCGACACAAACCGCGCATCGTAGCAGATGGCCACCCCGACGGCGCCGAGATCGGTCTGCCAGATGCCGGTTTCATCGCCGGGCGTGTAGACACGATGCTCATTGAACGGTTCGAACAGATTGACCTTGTGGTACAACTGGCTGAAACCCTGGCGGTAATAGACGCACGCGTTGCGCAGGCCATCCTGCGAGAGGTACGCCACCCCGGTGAGAATCCGAAGGTCGTAGGGCGCGAACGACGCCAGCACGGCTTCCAGCGGCACGACTTCGCGTCGCTCGTACAGGCACCCGGTCGTGGCCAGTTCGCTGAAACAGATGAGATCGACGCCGTCGGCCTCGGCCGTCTCGATATATGGAATCAGGTTAGTGACGCCGACGTCCTTTTGCACCAGTCGCACCAGCATGGTATGTCTCCTATTCTTCTCTCGCGAACACGACTCGCCCGCCGAGAATGGTCCGGAAGACCTGTCCCTGCAGCTTCCATCCGATAAACGGCGAATTGTGAGACATCGAGCGGAATCTCTTTTTGTCCACCGTCCACGGCGCGTCAGGATCGATAATCGTGATATCCGCGGGCGAGCCGGTTTTGAGCGTTCCCCCCGGCAGCCCGAACACGCGCGCCGGGTTGATCGTCATTTTCGCGATAGCGTCGGCCCAGGTCAGGTATCCTTTGTCGATGAGATACGTTTTGACCAGGCCGAGCGTCGTTTCCAGCCCGATCATGCCGGCCGGGGCAAGATCGAATTCGCAGTCCTTTTCCTCTTCCGCGTGCGGGGCGTGATCCGAGGCGATACAGTCGATGGTGCCGTCGATCAGCCCCTCGATAATAGCCTCGCGGTCGTTGGCCGTACGCAGCGGCGGATTGACGCGCAGGCAGGTGTTGAACTCCTTTGCGATCGCTTCGTCGGTGAGGACAAAGTGATGGGGGCACGCTTCGGTCGTGACGCGGATTCCTTCGGCCTTGGCGGCGCGGACCACATCGACGGCGCGCCTGGTCGACAGGTGCTGAATATGCAGCCGGGCGCCGGTCGTACGACACAGCGCGATATCGCGCATAACGGCGATCTCTTCGGCCACGGCGGGGCGGCCGCGAAGGCCCAGGCGGGTCGATTCAAATGATTCGTTCATGATGCCACCCGCGCAGAGCGTCGACTCTTCGGCATGGTCCATGACCGGGATGTTAAACATCTTGGAATATTCCATGGCCCGGCGCATGATTTCGGAGTTTTCCACCCACCGGCCGTCGTCGGTGATGGCAACCGCGCCCACTTTCACCAGATCACCGATCTCGGAGAGCTCCTTGCCTTCGCTGCCTTTGGTAATCGCGCCGACCACATACACGCGCGCGTCGGCGTTTTTCGCGCGGTCCTGGACGAACAGAACGGTCTCCTGATTGTCGATGCGCGGGGTGGTATTGGGCATGCAGCACACCGCGGTGAATCCACCGGCGGCAGCGGCCCGACAGCCGGATTCAACCGTTTCCTCGTCTTCGCGACCGGGCTCGCGCAAATGGACGTGGACATCGATCAGTCCCGGAACGACAAGCATACCCGACGCGTCAATCACGGTGGCGCCGGTCGAATCGCCGAGCTTCTGGATGTCGTTCTCGATACCGGCGATTCTGCCGTCTTTTATGAGGACGTGGGCGTCTTTACCGAATCCCAGCGCCGGGTCGATCACCCGGCCGCCGGAGATTATCATATCAAACGGTGCGTTACTCATGCCTGGGGACCCTCCGCTTCCGGACCCGAGAGAAGATACAGCACCGCCATGCGGACCGCCTGTCCGTTGGTAACCTGGTCGAGGATGACGGAGCTGTCGCCGTCGGCGACTTCCGACGAGATTTCAACACCGCGATTCATGGGGCCGGGATGCATTATCGTGTAGTTCTTATTGAGCCGCTTCAGCCGCTCTCTGGTGATACCGAACAGATTCGTATACTCGCGCTGCGACGGGAACAGACCCGCCTGCTGCCGCTCCAGCTGCAGGCGCATGATGTTCACCACATCCGCGCCGTCGAGCGCTTCGTCAAGGCTGGTGTAGATATCACATCCATACCGCTCGACCTCCGCGGGGAGAAGCGTCGACGGTCCGCACAGGGCCACCGAGGCACCGAGCGCTTTCAGGCCCCAGATGTTGGAGCGAATCACGCGGGAGTGCTTGACGTCGCCGACCAGCACCACCCGCAGCCCTGCCAGCTTGCCGTACTTCTTGCGGATCGTATACATGTCAAGCAGAGCCTGGGTTGGATGTTCGTGCGAACCGTCCCCCGCATTGATGACGTTGGCGTCCGAACACTGCGTCAGATAGTATGGCGTACCCGCGGAGCTGTGCCGCACGACGATCATGTCG
The DNA here is from genome assembly GCA_034003725.1 of Candidatus Zixiibacteriota bacterium. NCBI lineage: Bacteria > Pseudomonadati > Candidatus Zixiibacteriota > Candidatus Zixiibacteriota bacterium. Next base: position 110,732 of record JAVEYB010000009.1, on the reverse strand, counting down.
ATTTTCATCGCCTCGATGTTCTGAACGGTATCGCGGAGCGATTCGCCCTTTTTCACCGATGAGGTGGCGGTCGTGAAGCTGACCGTGTCGGCGGAAAGCCGTTTCTCCGCCAGTTCAAAGGAGATGCGGGTGCGGGTCGACGGTTCGTAGAAGAGATTCAGGACCGTCAAGCCGCGCAGGGTGGGCAGCTTTTTGATCGGACGATCGAGCACCTCACGGAAGGTGTGGGTGGTGTCCAGGATCAGGCTGATGTCATCGGCCGAGACGCCCTCGAGGCCGAGCAGGTGGCGCGACGCAAGCTTGCTCATCGTGCCCCTCCCCCGGTCTCAGACCGCCGACCTTTGCCGTCGTGATTGGGATGAACCGAGACGCGGTCGACACCGTCCTTTTCGGAGACTTCGACGACCACCTGGTCTGTTTTGCGAGTCGGCACGTTGATGCCGACATAGTCCGCCTTGATCGGCAGCTCGCGGTGACCGCGGTCGACGAGGACGGCGAGCTGGATGGTCCGCGGTCGGCCGAAGTCGACAATCTGGTCGAGTGCGGCGCGGATCGTACGCCCCGTGAACAGGACGTCATCGACAAGAATGACGTTGCGGTCCTTGACGGGAAAAAGAATATCGGTACGCTGGATGACCGGTTGGTCGAGCTTGGAATGGACGTCGTCGCGATACAACGATATGTCCATGAATCCGAGATCGACCGACACGTGTTCCAGTTCCTCGATCGCTTTGGCGATGCGACGGGCGAGAACGGCGCCACGGGTCAGCACGCCGATAACGGCGATTGTGGCGGCGCCGCCGTTATGCTCCAGAATTTCGTGGGCGATACGGGTGAGCGCCCGGTTCATTTTCATGTCATCCATGATGACATCGATAGTCTCAGCCACCAGTCACCTCCGGGGCATGCAGGTGCGAAAGGCAATCGACACCAAATCGGTGTGACGCGGTCTGTTGATCGGGAGAGTTGTGTATCATGAAGACCAACCCTTAGTGACCTCGCCGGATCACCTTAAAAGGTTTTGCGGCTGCTGGACCGGGCCTGTCCCGGTGTCGCGCCGGTTGGAGTATAATGGTTGGCCGGCGGCTGTCAAGTCTCCCGAGGGAAAAAGCTGACCGGAAGTGCGCTCAACGTTCGAATGCACTCGATACCGCCGCCCGGCGCTCGGGATCCGCCAGAAATGCTTCGGCCGAAAGTTCCTCAACCGAGCCGTCGCCCGGAAGCATCAGAACCCGGTCGACCAGTTCGCGGATGACCGGTAGCTCGTGGGTAATGATCACAACGCCAAGACCGCGACGTGCGGACTCGCGAGCGATAGCTATAAAGCGCTCCACGCCATCGGGATCGAGCCCGGCCGTCGGTTCGTCGAAAACGATAAAAGCCGGTCCCAACGCCATAATCACTGCGAATGCCAGACGCCGTTTTTCCCCCATCGACAATGTAAGCGGATCACGGCCGCGAAACCGGTCGGGAGCAAGGCCAACCCTATTGAGGTGTAGATCTATCTCGGTTTCATCCAGTATACGGCCCTTGTTCGCGGGCCCAAAGGCGATTTCCTCGGCGCAGGTAGGCAGGAAGAATTGCCGCTCCGGCTGCTGCAGGACAGCGGCCACAACCCCGGCACGAGCCGCGCCGGTCGCCGTGGTCCCATCAGCACGGCAGAGCTCGACAGTCCCCGTGTCGGGGGGCAACACGCCGGCCAACAGCAGGCCAAGCGTGCTTTTTCCTGAGCCGGTTGGACCGACCACCCCTGTGATATGACCGGGAAAAATCTCAAAACTGACCCGGTCCAGTACCGGATGCTTCCGTTCAAAGGCAAAGCTGACATCACGCACCAGCAGCCGTGCTTCGGGAGCCCGTGCATCGGCGGCGCCTTTTGTGTCGGCTATCGTTGGGGGTGCGGCCGTTGACGAATTTCCGAAGAGGCCCGAGGTGCGCAACACGTGATCCGGCGAACCGTCGTCGACGATTCTCCCGGAGTGAAGCAACAGCATGCGAGAGTAACGGCGGGCGACTCCCGGATACTGGGTGATGCGGATCTCGATGAGCTCCGGCTGTTCGCGGTGCAGGCGCTCGAGTTCCTGTCGGAGCATGCGCCGCCCGGCAACATCGAGATACGAATCCGGCTCGTCGAGTACGAGAATCGGCGGGCGGTAGACCATGAGCGAAGCCAGCGCCACGCGCTGTTTCTCGCCGCCGGACAACTCCGAAGTCAGGCGCCGCGCGAGCCGCTCGATTCCAAACGAACTGAGCGTATCGTTTACCATCGGCTCCATTCGACTCATCGGCACGGCCTGATTCTCCAGGGCGAAAGCAATTTCCTTGTCGACCTGCACGGAGACCATCTGGTTGTCGGGATTCTGGAACAGCATGCCGACGGGCGGGAAGCCGCCGTTATCGGCGCCGTACAAGCGGCGGATTTCCCCGGAGGTCGGTGTGAGCAAACCGGCGATGAGCAAACCAAGCGTTGATTTGCCGGAGCCGTTGGAGCCCATCACGACGAGCGACTCGCCGGATCGAACGCTGAACGAGACGGAGCGAAGCGAATCCGCAACTGCTTCGGGATATCGAAATGTGACGTCGTGACAATCAATCATAAGAAAGGCCGATCGCCCCAAAGAGGGGTGATCGGCCGCATCAGGCAAGCTCGAAATGCGCTACCCCGTATACTGGATATCCAGCGTGCGGGCGGCGCCAGCTTCGTCAAGACGCCGCACCGGGGTGTCGTACGGCGCGTTTTTGACCAGGTCGGGATCGGTCTCCGCTTCCCGGGCGATTTGTTTCATAATGGCGGCAAACTGTTCCAGCGTCTCACGCGACTCGGTTTCAGTCGGCTCGATCATCATGGCTTCCGGCACGATCAGCGGGAAGTAGTTGGTCGGCGAATGGACGCCGAAATCCAGCAGACGCTTGGAGATGTCCAGGGTCTTGACGCCCAGTTTCTTCTGGCGATTGCCGGAAATGACGAATTCATGCATGCAGTGGGCGGAGTATGGCAGGTCGAAATCATTCTTCAGGAGCGCCTTGAGGTAGTTGGCGTTGAGAACGGCGTTTTCCGATGCTGTCCGGAGCCCCTCTCCGCCGAGCGACTTGATGTAGGCGTACGCCCGAATCATGTTGCCGACATTGCCATAAAACGAATGCATGCGTCCGATGGAATCCGGACGATCGTAATCGAAGTAGTATTCACCCTGTTCGCTTTTCTGCAGCACCGGACACGGCAGGAACCTGTCCAGTTCGGCCGTCACCCCGACCGCGCCGGCGCCCGGGCCGCCGCCGCCGTGCGGCGTGGAGAACGTCTTGTGCAGGTTGAAATGCATGATATCGAACCCGACATCGGCCGGTCGAAAGATCCCCATGTTGGCGTTGAGGTTCGCGCCGTCCATATACATCAGGCCGCCCCCCGCGTGCACAACGTCGGCGATCTCCTTGCAATACTTTTCGAACAACCCCAGCGTGTTCGGATTGGTGGTCATCATGCCCGCCACGGTGTCATCCATCACGGCCGCGACCGCCTCCGGCGTGATCACGCCGTTTTCATTCGACTTGATCTGAACCGTGCTCCAGCCGAGCGCGGCTACCGAGGCCGGGTTCGTACCGTGGGCGGAGTCCGGGATGATGATCTTCGTCCGCTGCATCTGGCCGTTCTTGCGGTGGTACGCCTGCATAACCAAAAGGCCGGCGAACTCGCCGTGCGCGCCCGCGACCGGCTGCAGCGACAGCGCCGCGAACCCCGACACTTCCTTGAGGTACGACTTCAGATCGTACATGACTTGAAGAATTCCCTGGACGGAATCATCCGGCGCCAGCGGGTGCAGGGAGCGAAATCCCGGCAGCGACGCGGCGACTTCGTTCGCCTTCGGATTGTACTTCATGGTGCACGATCCGAGCGGATAAAAGCCCTTGTCGATATGGTGGTTCTTCACCGACAGGCCCACGAAATGCCTCATCACCTCACCCTCGGACGCCTCCGGAAGCATGGCATCGGCCGTGCGGCGGAATTTCTCCGGAATGGCGGCCATGATGTCACCGGCGGGGCGCTCGGTTTCGGGTAATGAGTAACCGCGACGGCCCGGGGCCGACTTCTCGTAGATCAACAGCTTCGATTCCACAGAACTCACGCGTGTCCTTTCGGGTTGCTTACGATCCTGAGCCCCGCCTATTTGCTGCCGTCGGTTTTCGGCGGCGGCGGGTTCTTCAGTTTTTCGACCTGTGCCTTGGCATAGCCGACATCTTCGGATTCGGGATACGACGATATAAACGCTTCAAAGGCATTTATCGCGGCGGTCGTATCGCCCATGGCGCGATAGACGATGGCGGTCCAGATACCCGCGGCTTCCGCGAACCTACCGGTACCAAAATCATTCTTGATGGCCGCGAAGGTCGCCAGGGACTTGTCATATTCTTTCGCGCGACGGTGCATATCCGCGAGAGCCATGCGGGCTTCGCCCGAAAGAGAGTCGGTCGGCTCTCCGGCCTCCACAACTTTCGTATACCAGGCGATCGCGGCGGAATCACCGCCCCGGTATTTGTATTTGTCGGCGACTTTGTAGAACAACTCGCGATCCGGACCGGCGCCCGCCTGCGTCAGCAGATCATCGAGCGTCCCGATACCGTTGCGGTAGTCCTTGATCGTCTTGAGGTACTCGTCCGGCGGGGCGTATCCGACAATGCGGTCGACCTCTTCGCCCGTGTTGGTCACGAGAACCGCGGTCGGATATCCCGACACGTGGAATCGCCGTGCAAGCAGGGTGTCTTTCTCGGCGTTGACTTTTACCAGTACCATCTCGTTGGTGAAATACTCTTTGACGGAAGAATCGACGAACACGACCGTGTCCAGCATCTTGCAGTACTTTCACCAATCGGTATAGAAATCGACGAACACATGCTGTCCTTTGGCGACAGCGGCCTCGAGGCCCTTATCGAATTCCCGGAAGAAAGGCGCCATTTCCTTCTGCGGTGACGCAGCCTGCGGCTGTTCGGTATGAGCGGACGCGCCGCCGACCGCCAGCAGGCCCAGTATCGCCAGCACCGCGGTGAGTGCGATTCGTTTCATACGTTTACTCCTTCCCCGTTCGGGGTGCGCTTACCGTATGTATCTCGGGCTCGTTACACTTTCAATCACGCAAACTCTCAGCGCTCTTTCCGTCGCCACTTCTGCCCGACCACCATGTCGAGGATATGGGCGGCGTCGTCGGAGAACTCCGACGGCACCGACACCTCGAAGGTGTGGCTGGCGTTGGCGTTGTAAAACGGATTGAGCGGCAGCCCGATATTGCCGAAGAATCCCGACTTGGAGATCACGACCGCCGGAATGTTGTACGTGGCGAGCGTTTCACGGGCGAAATCGGCCGACAGCTTGTCGTCGATCGTCCCCAGCAACACCCACGTCACCTCGTGATCGGCATCCATGTCGTCTCCGCAGATCGGGCAGGAACTGACGCCCTCGTCCCAGTAATTATGACAGGTGCGACAGAACTCCACTCGAACACATCTCCTTCAGCCCGTCGACCAGACGGGTCATGTGGGCCGGCGTGCGCTTCTCGGTCAACGCCACCAGCAGGACATTGTCCATCCCGGCGTACCACCGCCCGGCGTCGATACCGGGCAGGATCCCTCGTTCGGCCATGGCGGCGATAATCTCGCGCGCGGGTCGAGAGGTGCGGACCGGGAATTCGCGGACGAAGGGGGCGTCGGACTGCAATTCACAGCCCTCCAGCGCGGCAATCTGCCGGGCGGCCTGTTGCGCGCGTTCCGCCGACAACAGCGCGACCTGCTTGATTCCCTCGCGCCCCATCAGGCTGCAGTAGACCGCGGCCGATGTCGCGCACAACGCCTGGTTGGTGCAGATGTTCGACGTAGCCTTTTCGCGCCGGATGTGCTGTTCGCGGGTCTGCAGCGTCAGCACGAAACCCGGTTTGCCGTCGACATCAGTCGTGCGTGCGACGATTCGTCCCGGCATGCTGCGGACGAGATCCTTCTTTGCCGCGAACAGCCCCAGAAGCGGCCCACCGTACGACAGCGACACGCCGAGCGGCTGCCCCTCGCCGACCACGACATCGGCGCCCCACTCGCCGGGCGTCTTGAGGATGGCCTGCGAAATCGGATCGATTGCCATCACCAGCTTGCCGCCCACTTTGTGGATCATCCGTTCAATCGGCTCGATGTCTTCGAGCAGGCCGAAAAAGTTCGGCTGGCCCACCAGCACGCACGCGGTGGCCTCGTCGACCGAATCTTCGAGTTTGTTCAGATCCGTCAGCCCGCCGGCGCGCGGCACGGTCACGATTTCGACTCCGCGTGCGCGGAGGTAGGTGTCGATGACCTGCCGGTACAGAGGGTTAACCGTCTCGGATACGACGATCTTAGCCCGCTTCGTGACGCTCGATGCGATCAGCATGGCCTCGGCGGCCGCCGTCGCCCCGTCATACATCGACGCGTTTGCGACGTCCATTCCGGTCAACCGGCATACGTGCGTCTGGAACTCGTAAATGACCTGGAGAGTCCCCTGGGCGACTTCGGCCTGGTACGGGGTATAGGCGGTCATGAACTCGGGGCGGGACACGATCGTGCCGACCGCCGCCGGGATAAAATGATCGTAGACTCCGCCTCCCGCGAAACACAGCGTTTCCTCGCGATCCCGGTGCGACAGCTCCTCGATCTCAGCGAGCAGCTCGACTTCCGACAGGCGCGGAATGTCAAGCGGTCGCTTCAGCCTGAGCGCATCGGGAATCTCACTGATGACGTCGTCGAAACTTCCGACGCCGATCGTGTCTAACATGCGGCGGCGGTCGTCATCGGTATTCGGAATGTAATGCATGTTGGCGTGTACTTTCTCTGCGCAGTGACGCCCGGTCGCGCGGCGTCGGTTAGCTTATGATGTCCTTATAACTGCCGGCATCGAGCAATTGTTCGAGCTGTCCGGCGTCGGTCAACTCGACTTTGATCATCCAGCCGTCGCCGTACGGATCGCGATTGATCACCATGGGATCGTCGTCCAGCGCCGAGTTGACTTCGACCACCTTGCCGCTGAGAGGGGCAAAGAGTTCGGAGACCGCCTTGACGGCCTCGATCGTTCCGAATGCCTGCATCTGCGCCACCTCGGCGCCGATATCGGGAAGTTCGACAAAAACGATATCGCCCAGTTCGCCCTGCGCCCAGTCGGTGATCCCGACCGTCGCCACGTTGCCGTCGACCTTCACCCACTCGTGTTCCCTGGTGTATCTCAGATCATTGGGTACGTTCACCGTACACCTCCCTGCCTGCTCAGTCTTCTATCTTGTTGGCCGTTTCAGTTGCTGTTTCACTTGCGGCGACGATCGCCGGTTCCTCTTGCCCCTCTTCCGAAGCCGGTTCGCCGCTGCGGTTGAGGGTTACCGATTTTTTTTCGGGTCCGGCGCCCTCCTTTTTGAAATTCCGATCGAGAAAGCCGGTATCGTACTTCCCCGCCATGAAGTCGGGGTGCATCAGCACCTGCTGGTGGAACGCGATAGTCGTGGGAATGCCCTCGATGATGAACTCATCGAGACAGTGCCACATCTTCTGGATGGCCTCCTCGCGGGTCCGCGCGCGGACGATCAGCTTGGCGATCATGGAATCGTAGTACGGCGGGATGGTGTACCCCGCGTACACCGCTTTGTCGATACGCACACCGGGACCGCCCGGCGTGTGAATCGCGGTGATCATGCCCGGGGTCGGGCGGAAATCCTTCTCCACGTCTTCCGCGTTGATGCGGCATTCCATCGCCGCCCACTTCGGGGCGATCCTGGCCTGGTCGTAGATGATCTCGTCGCCCAGGGCGACACGAATCTGGTCCTTGATCAGGTCAATCTCGTACGCCTCTTCGGTGATGGGATGTTCCACCTGGATTCGGGTGTTCATCTCCATGAAGTAGAAATCGAGATTGCCGTCGACAAGAAATTCGATCGTCCCCACGCCGCGATAGTCAACCTCGGAGGCGCCTCTGATGGCGGCTTCGCCCATGCGCCGGCGAAGTTCCGGGGTCATGATCGGCGACGGCGTCTCTTCGATCAGTTTCTGGTGGCGGCGCTGGATAGAGCAGTCGCGCTCTCCAAAATGGTAGCGATTGCCGTGCGTATCGCACAGAAGCTGTATTTCCACGTGATGCGGATTGACGATCACTTTCTCGAGATAGAGATCCGGGTTGGAGAAGGCGTTGCCGGCTTCGGTCGATGCGAGGTGAAAACCGCGCTCGAGTTCGGCCTTGTCCCGACACACGCGCATACCCTTGCCACCGCCGCCGGCGACGGCTTTCAGAATCACCGGGTAGCCGACCTTCGAGGCAATCTCCGCCGCTTCGTCGAACGTCTTTACGACGCCTTCGGATCCGGGAATGCAGGGGACGCCGGCCTTGCGCATGGTATCCTTGGCGACCGCCTTGTCGCCCATGCGACGGATCGCGTCCGGTGAGGGACCTATAAAAGTGAGGCCGCATGACTCGCAGACCTCGGCGAAATCGGCGTTTTCGGCCAGAAACCCGTAACCCGGATGGATCGCCCCGGCATTGGTGACCTCGGCCGCGGCGATAATGCGCTTGAAATCGAGATACGATTCCTTGGCGGGCGCCGCGCCGATACAGACATCCTCATCTGCAAACCGCACGTGCAGCGCATCGCGATCGGCTTCGGAATAGACAGCGACTGTCTTCAGGCCCAGCTCGCGGCAGGCGCGGATCACGCGGAGCGCAATCTCTCCCCGGTTGGCGATCAGAACTTTATTAAACAAAAACACTCCCTCACGTTACGTGTGTGCTCCGCGCCGGACGGCGCAAAGGCACACCGTTTCGGTACTGACTGCCGAAGATAACAGATACGGGCGAAAAAGCAAAGTCCGTTGAGAGAAATTTGGCGGGACTTTTCGTGCTGGGGCACAACGGGTTGACATATTCGCAGCCGCCGACTGCCCGGTCGAACCACCTTCAGTGGACCCGGTGTCGGTCACATGACCCCGGAGGACGGCGGGCTGGCGTCAGACAAGCGCAAGCACCAACCCCATGCCGATCAAGCACAACAGGATGAGCAGTGTCACGAACAAGTACAGCATGGTTCCCCAACCTTAACTGGCAGATAGACGCACTCGATGGACACAGCGTGCAATGCAAGTACTCGGGACGGGTAGTCAGCAGCCGATAAGAAATTTGATGATGCCGCCGATCACGGCAGCCACTATAATCACCGGCAGCAACAGGACAAACACGATCCCTAATACCCCCAGCAGGGCTCCAAGGACCCCGGCCAGTATTCCTGCTACAAGCCCGAAAACCCCGCCAATCACCGCGACCACGGCGCCCAGGACGCCGGCCAGAATGCCACCGCCGCTGCCGAGCACCAGCAGAAGAAGAATCGACCCGATCGTGATCAGGAACAGTGCCTTGAGCATACCTCTTCCTCCTGCTACCCCATACGAATCCGCACGCGGTGCGGTTGCGTCAATCCGCCTGTTCGATCTCTAGTTTCCTGAAATACCGATGAATCGGCAGATTATTCGATGGAATCGCTGGCGTGTACCGTCGGCGTCTTCGCCAGAAAGTTGCTTACAATAGCGTGCCCGTGCTCGGTCAGTATTGATTCCGGATGAAACTGGACGCCTTCCACTTCAAACTCCCGGTGCCGTACGCCCATTATTACCCCGTCCTCGGTTCGGGCGGTAACCGCAAGACAGTCAGGAAGTGACCCGGGATCGATAACCAACGAGTGATACCGCCCGACCGAGATCGGGTTTGGCAGTCCGTCGAATATGCCGTGACCGTCGTGGCAAACGACCGAACGTTTGCCGTGCATGGGCAGCCCCGCGCCGACAATCCGGCCTCCGAACACGTCGCCGATACACTGGTGCCCGAGACAGACTCCGAGAATCGGGATTCTGCCGGCGAAGGTCTGAATCAGTCTGTTGGAGACTCCCGCCTCACGCGGTGTTTTCGGTCCCGGAGAGACGATAATGTGCGACGGTCTCAGCGACCCGATTTTGTCGATTGTGATGCCATCGTTTCGAACGACGACCGGATCGTACCCCCGCTCGCCGACATACTGGGCGAGATTGTAAACGAACGAATCGTAGTTGTCGATTATCAGCACCATCTCAGCGCACCCCGGCAGCCGGCGCTCGGAATACGTCGGTCAGCGCCCTGACCTTATGAAGCGTCTCGATATATTCCTGTTCCGGATCGGAGTCGAACACGACCGCCCCGCCCGCCTGGTAGTGTGCGACTCCGTCTTTCACGACCATCGTGCGGATCGCGATATTCAGGTCGCAGTCCCCGTTGAAGCCGAGCCAACCGATCGAGCCGGTGTAGACGCCGCGACGGGTCGGCTCGAGTTCGTCGATGATCTCCATCGCACGGATCTTCGGCGCGCCGGTAATCGACCCGCCGGGAAACAGCGCCGTGACGGCGTCGATCGTGTCGCAGGTTGGACGGAGTCGTCCGCGCACGGTCGAAGTCAGGTGATGCACGCTCGAAAATCGCTCGAGTTCGGTAAGGCCGGTCACCTCGACTGAGCCGTACTCGCAGACGCGGCCGAGATCGTTGCGGACGAGATCGACGATCATGATGTTTTCCGCCCGGTCCTTTTCACTCGTGAGCAATTCGCGCGCGAGGGCGGCGTCTTCATCGGCAGTGCGACCGCGTCGGCGCGTACCCTTGATCGGACGCGACTCCAGAAGACTGCCGCGCCTCAAAAGGAAACGTTCGGGTGATGAACTGACGACTGCAAATTCCCCGCAGCCGAGATAGCACGCGAACGGAGCGGGGTTGACGTCGCGAAGGCGATAATACAGTTCCGGGGCCGGCTGATGTACCGGCACCGAGAAACGCTGGGACAGGTTAACCTCAAATACGTCGCCGGCGATAATGTACCGGCGAATCCGCTCGACTGCGGCCGTGTACTGCTCGGGCGTGAAGTTGGCGTTTGGGTATTGGGGACCGTCAGGTGTAGAGCGCCTTTGACCCTCCAGCACCTGACAGAACGAGTTTGGCAGCGAATCGTGACAATTGCCGTGCGTGGCGTTGAATGTTCCGTCAGGCGTTGGTCCGCCTTTGGCGGACGACACCTGACCGGTGGAAACTCGCCGCACTGCCTCACGGAGCAAAGACAGCATCCACCCTGTGCGATCTTTGGCCCGCCGCTCTCTTCGCGCACTGTCGGTCTCCGGAAACCCCGTCGACACGATCCACGCCGTCTCGGACTGGTGATCAAACGCCACAATCGTGTCGTAGAATCCGAACACGCAATCGGGAACGCCAAGGTCGTCGACCGCCAGGGAGGGCAGCCGCTCGAGGTATCTGCCCATGTCGTAACCCAGGTAACCTACCGCCCCGCCGGCGAACGGGCACATTGCCTGACGGGGGTCTTGACGATAGCGATTCAAGAGTGAGCGGATGATTTCAAACGGGTTCTCGCCCGATGATTCGAACGCCATCGCCCCCGTGACACGGGTGACGCCGTCCCTTACGGTAAGGGTCAAAAAAGGATCACACCCGAGATACGACCATTGCCCGAATTCCCGGTGGGGCATGGCGCTGTCGAGCCAGAAAGGCATCTGTCTCTCACGCAACGCAGAGAAGGCCTGCCTGGCGGAGAGATTGAAGTCGAGTTCGCGTATATGGGGTATCGCAAGGAGCCTGCTCATGCGGGCGAAGATAACATGAAGTCATGGATCGATCCAGACGATTTTCGATTCCCTGGCCTCACCAACGCGAGGACTTGGCCCAGAAAACGCCATCTGCACTACAGCAGAATTTGGCTTGACATGGTGTCCGCAATCCACGTTATTATGTACGCCCGCTTCACACACAAACTTCTTCACTGGGGAGGGAACCATGCGATTCCCATTGTTTCTAAGAACCATGCTGGCGCTTGCTCTGATGGCCGCCTGTACTGCACTAGCTGCCAATGATTTGACTGGCGAATTTAGAAGTGAGGGCGACATTCGGAGACAGCTGCGGGCGTCGCCGACGGCTCAGTTGCTTGACAGCGAGTCCGTGATTTCTCCAGTCGCAGACCTTTGCTATCGTGTCACCACCTACGCCGGGCAAAATGTTGCCTTTCCAGTGGCCGCATATGCCCGGTCCAATCCCATTGCGATGGCATCATTTGATTTCGACGGGGACGGACAGCTTGACTGGGTATCGAACGAGATGCCGCTGCATGTCGTACACCAGTACGCAGTACCGGGGAAGTACCTTGCCCGATTCACGGTGTACGATGTCTACGGCTTCACCAGTTCGTCTTTGATCTCTGTCGAAGTCCTTGCCGGCAAAGGTGTGAATGACATAGAGTCAACAATTCTCACGACCCCGTCGTTTGACGGTCTGCGAGAACGCCGACTCAGAGGCCCCTCTGCGAACAAGTCCGACACTTCCGAGACCTACTTCCTTCTTGTGGCCGATGACGATCCGGGACGTGAGGACTTCTGGTGGAGGGTGTGCGAGGAATACACATCTATCTGCGACACCTTTGGATACGACGCTGACCACATGGTGGTTGTTGCTGGAGATGCCGATCTCCCGTTTGACGAGTTCTTCACCGCCCGTCTCGAAGACACGGTTATAATAGACCACAGATTCGGTGGTCCGGGCCTCGACTCCGCATTCAACTACCTCCTGCTTAATATGGACAGCACTGACATACTCCACGTGATTTTCGAAGGTCACGGTGTGGGTTACTGGGATTCCAGTTGCGTTGTGCATCAGTGTTGCGGCAACGGCCTTCCGTATGAGTCGGGAGGAGGACGTATCTTTTCGGACGAGGTCGATCCGGATCGCTTCCAACTGGAGAGCGAATTCAAATTGGTCAAGATCCGAGACTATGCTCCCATCTTCCAAAGCCATGGGCTGTACGACACGGTGATATCCTGGCAAAACGGTACTCTTTTTCGCGGCCTGTGGGTTGCGACCTTTGATTCAATGGCATTCTACAATTCCGAGAAAGTCTCAGATACAGACATTTATGCTGAGTTCATCGCCCAGGGCCTGAGAGGCGATACGGACGGAGACCTTTGGCTGGACGAAGGCGAGAATTGGGACTGGGATGACGACGGAAACTGGCCGATCGACACCTTGAACAACAAATACGTCTTCGACGAGGATGACTGGGACACGTTGTGGTCCCTGCGGGGTGATCGGAATCACGGCGATTCCAACTACGGGTTCACTATCTGGTTTGACTCCGGGTTTGACTCCACACTCGATGTCTGCATCCAATGCGACGATGTGGAGAGTCCCGCGGTGCACGGCACAGACTTCGACCGCGACGGCATATTGGACAGATACGACGCCAACAAAGACGGTGACTACCTTGATTCCATCGGAGTCGATGAAAAGACTAGAGCGTGCACCGACGATGCCATCGCAGATTTTCTTGATTCCTTGTCCTACCGGCGAGCGACTTTCGTGATGCGCCCCTGCTTCGGCGGTGGGTTCATAAACGATCTATCTAGAGAGAACGTTGTCATAGCTACCCACACGATTGAAGGAGGGCTGGGCTACAACAACCTTGGCAACTTCGATGAGAAGATGACCGGTTGCTGGGACATGGACAGCGTGATCGACTCATCCGGCTCGCGCGTCGTCGCGTTTGCAGATGCCTTTAACGCAACTCCGGGGAGTTACTCAAGGACCAGATTGGACGACAACGGAGATGGAGTAGGCCATCCACCGAACTTGCCTTCGGGAGGAGACGGCTATCTCGCCGACAGCATTTGGTGGGGAATCCTTCCGCCCAGTCCACCGATGCCTATTCTGGCCTATCCTCTGTCGTCCGACACCCTGTATTCACCTTTTGTTACGTTTGTGTGGCAGGATACGGGCGACGCGGATTCCTTCAACATCACGTGGGCACAGTTCCTTGATACCACCGACAGTTATCCTATGGCCAGCGCCATTACAGACACAACTTACACAACTCCAAACGGCTCCCCGTTGTCAAGCTACCCCTGGCCGCAGTACTACTGGCGATTGTGTGCGTACAAGGGACTTGCCCGAACACCCTGGACCGAGAGCGCAGTGTTCGTGGTGGAGACCGATGACACGTGTTGTGCGGGGGTACGTGGAAATGTCAACGGCGATGCCAACGAGCAAGTAGACCTCAGTGATCTGCTGCTATTGATTGACTTCGTCATGGGCAGTGGCGCGCCACTCCCCTGCTACACCGAGGCAAATGTCAATGGCAGTGTTTTTCAAGTGCTACCGGATCTCTCTGATCTCACTTACCTTTCGAACTACTTGTTCAGCGGTGGACCGCCTCCGCCCAGTTGCCCTTCCAAGAAGCTCTCAACGAAGGACTCTCAATCAGAAAGTATCTCAGCTGTCGACACCGATTCACCCTAGGTAGCCGTTCAATATAGAAAAGCCCCCGGGCCGGCTACCGGGCCCGGGGGCTGATCGAACGTAGAGAAAGGACATGTCAGAACTTGTTGAATCCGGGCATATCGCGCATCGGGGCGGGCCCCCAGTCCGGGCGGGAGGAATCGTCGTCGTGTTCCTCGTCTTTGGACTTGTTGCCGGTTTCACCCCAGCGGTCGGCCGCGCCGGTGATACCCTTGAGACGCAGATCGAAGTCGTCCGGGTTGGTGGCGTTGGCCATCGCCTCCTCGAACGATATCATCCCCTGCTTGTAGAGCTTCATGATCGACTGATCGAACGTCTGCATTCCGTACTGGACATGACCGTCGGCGATCAAATCGGGAATCTCGTTGGTTTTGGCCGGATCGAGCAGACACTCGCGCATGGCGCCGGTCGATACCATCGCCTCGATCGCGGGCACGCGGCCCGGCATGTCGGAACGCGGAATCAGGCGCTGGCACAAAATGGTCTTGAGCGTACCGGCGAGCAGCAGCCGAATCTGCTGGTGCTGGTGAGGCGGGAAAAACGACACGATACGGGTAATCGTCTCCACCACGTTCAGGGTGTGCAGCGTCGTGAGCACGAGATGACCGGTATCGGCGGCGGTCAGTGCGATCGACATCGTCTCGAGATCGCGAACCTCACCGATCAGGATAACGTCGGGGTCCTGACGGAAGGCATGGCGAAGGGCCGATGCAAACGACTCGGTGTCGCCGCCCACCTCGCGCTGAGCGATAACGGACTTCTTATCACGATAGATGTACTCGATCGGGTCTTCGACCGTGATGATATTCAGCGGCCGGTTGGCGTTCATTTCTTCGATAATCGCCGCCAGGGTCGTCGATTTTCCTGAACCGGTGGTTCCGGTGACAACCACAAGACCGCGGTACAAACTGGCGATATCCTTGACGACCGGCGGGAGATTGAGGTCGTTGAAGCTCGGCACCTGCGTATTGACGGCGCGCACCGCGATACCGGTGGTGCCGCGCTGCCGGAACAGATTGATACGGAATCGCCCGAGCTTGGCGACTGAGAGGGCAAGGTCCATCTCGTTTTTTCGGTCGAATCGTTCGCGCTGTTTCTCGTTGAGAATCTGCGCGACTATCTGCTCCATCGCGTCGATCGTCAACGGGTCGGTGGCAATCTGCTCGAGCCGGCCGTTGACGCGAAGGTTGGGGCGGATGCCCACCCGTACGTGTAAGTCGGAAGCTTTCCGGTTGAGCATCTCAACCAGCATCTGTTTGAGAGTCATGGACTTCCCTTTCAGCCTCGGCTGTTGGATAGATTTCTATACCTCTTAAATCGGCTGATTTGGGGGAAACATTAAGGGGGGATGGGCGGGGATGTGAATGGCCGTAGCGCAGGTCCCGGCCACGGGCGTGGCGGTTGTCGCTAAATCGAATCAGAGATGCGTCTCTGATGGCGGGCGTACCTGACAAGGACCTGCGTGAAGCATGGCCTAGACAGAGATCAGGTCCTCGACAAGCCGGATCGAATTGAACGTGACGGTGCCTATGCTGGACGCCTCTGCGAACCGAACGGTACCGGGCGGGACCTGACCTACAGGCTCACTCTGATGTCACTCCGGCGCCATCTCGAAATCAACCCCTTCGACATTGTGCTCGCTCCGTACATAACGGCTCTTGGTCTGATAGCCCTCGACAAGGCAGTAAACCGTCCAGCGTGCGTCGCCGAAATCGGCAACGCCATAGCGACCGGTCGAGTCGGTTATGTACCACGGCTCAATGGTGGTGGTGTCGTCAAGATAGATTTCTGCGTTCGCAAGGGGCAGGCCGGTCACAGAGTCAGTAACCGTGCCCCGCACGGTTGTTAGCCAGTCGGAATCGGTCTCGTTACAGCCATACCCTCCCTGCAATGCCAGGCAGGTCGCAACAGTAAGCAAGACTGTCTTCAACTTAAACACATCTAATCTCCCGTCTCTCTGCAATGTCACGGCGTAACACCATACCTCGGCAATCTCACACACCTGTGCGAAGTCGGCATCACGAGGCAGAAGCGTTTTGAGGTACTATGCTGATCTTCTGTACAACCCTTAGGTTGGTGGTTTGAGATCTTTGCCGGTAGATCACCAACAGCACATTAAAGGATATCCCTCCATCATGTAATTGACAAGTGGTACCAGATCTGATAGATCGGTATATCCATCGCAGTTGACATCAGCAGCAATCAACGGCTCGACCGGATCAACTCCGTAAAAGAGACAGTTGGCATATCGCATCACATCTGAAAGGTCGGCAACACCATCCCCTGTCACATCACCACATGCGAATGTTGAGAAAGAGTATGTAACAAGCGGCCCCAGTCCGCCGTCAGGGCGCCAACCTGGATCGGCGGCAAATGTCCCGAATGTCCTCGGCTCGCCGTCATTGATGACATAGTAAGCACCGGACGGGACCTGACCTATAGGCTCACTCTGATGTCACTCCGGCGCCATCTCGAAATCAACCCCTTCGACATTGTGCTCACTCCGTACATAACGGCTCTTGGTCTGATAGCCCTCGACAAGGCAGTAAACCGTCCACTCTGCGACACCCCAGCTCCATACGCTGTAGGCTCCGGTGGAATCGGTGACATACCACGGTTCGTCGGGAGTCGTGTCGTTCAGGTATATTTCAGCACCGGTTAGAGGAAGACCGGAGATCGAGTCTGTAACGGTTCCTCTCACCGTAGTTGAGTAGTCACGATTCTGTTCCTGACAACCGCAATCAAGAGCAACGACAATGCCGATTAGCAACAGACAGCTCAACTTCCACTTCGAAAACATATCTCTCCTTCCCATGCATCAGGACGCAATGTCGTGTTCCTCAGACCTCGTTCCCCACAAATCCAGATTCACAGCATCCGAGTCATCACTTATAGACCGAGGTTAGAAGATCCCCTAAGAGGATCCACTACCAACAACACATTAGAGGATATCCCTCCATCATGTAATTGACAAGTGCTACCAGATCTGATAGATCGGTATATCCATCGCAGTTGACATCAGCAGCAATCAACGGCTCGACCGGATCATCACCGTAAAAGAGATAGTTGACAAATCGCATCACATCCGAAGGGTCGGCAACACCATCCCCTGTCACATCACCACATGCGAATGTTGAGAAAGAGTATGTAACAAGCGGCCCCAGTCCGCCGTCAGGGCGCCAACTTGGATCGGCAGCGAATGTCCCGAATATCCTCGGCTCGCCGTCATTGATGACATAGTAGTAAGCACCAGGCGCGACCTGCTGACTCTCATAGTTAAGGCAATCCCACAATGTAGTGTTTCCTGTGGGGTGTGTGTCCATTTTGTTGGCTGTTACGGAAATGCCGCGAACGAAGCCTCCAGAAACGGTGTAGATACGCACCAGATCACCGGGCACTACCTGATGAAGCGTTGCCCACAGGCTACCGTGATTGTCGATAGCCTGAGGCTGTCCGTCGCCGTCATGATCTGTCCAACCCAGATGCTTCTTTGTGTGGGTGCAGAACGAGCCCCATGGGACCGAGGTCACCATCATACAGTTTTGCGGGAGGTCAACGCATTTGACGCAGTTGGAGTTCGGATGCTGCAGGAACCCATACAAGTCGTCGCAGGAATTCCCGTCTTTGCAGCCGTCGCTGGGCGAATACTCATCCGCCGCTCCGAATACATGTGCTACTTCATGAGCGACAACTGCGTCCAAGTATCGAGTACCGGCAGGAACAAAACGCACAACGGCAAACGGCGCCCGCGCTAGTTCACCTATGCTTAGCTCAGAAAAAGACTTGCTGTATCCACGCGGATTCTCGTTTCCCTCGAAGCCTACGCCATGCTCATCCCGAAGAATGTAGAGATTACAACCCCAATCAGTGGTATACTCTCGACGAACGCGATTCGCATTGCGAAACTGAGCGCTCCATCCCGAGCCCTGTCCCAAGTAGTCCATGGCATCATCCATCCACGCAAAATCCCAACGCAGAAGCAAGTAGTCCGGAGTCGGGACCGTCCCCGCGGAAAGCGGCGCAGACATTGATGTTGGCACTGATCTGTGAATCTCATAAACCCAAGAGACATCCACTCCGGACCATCGTGCATGCTTGTGGAGCGTCTCAAATCCGGCCACCGATAGGGTAAGCGCACTATCCACTTGCTCGACCGTCCAATTCTCGGAGAGATTGTTGCTCTCAATTAGAGACAAACAGACCGCAGTGCGTCCCACGAGAAACTCCGCGGTGAACATCTCTGAACGTGGGATGAATAGATTGGTGACGTCTTCATCCAACTTGGCGGAAGGAATCTCGATGTGCTCGAAACCACAGAAATTGCTGACCAGGGAGTCATCTTCGCGGATCTCCTCACGTTCGCCTGGTCCGTCGGCAATCTGGTGCCAGATTCTCTCCCAGAGCGACGCGTCGACAGACATGTTTCGAACCAAACCGCCGTTGTCTTCATCTATCTGTCGGGCGACTACGTCGTGCTCGGCCTTGAACTTCCGGAACTGCTGCAAGTTGAATTCTCAATAAAACTGTTGCGGCGGAAAAGCATGGACAACTCGTCCTCCGTAGTCAGATATTGTCTGCAGGTTGGTTTGAAACTCGCTGTCTGGTCCCGCCGGAAACTGTACATACGAGTTCGTCTTGCACTCAACTGCCTGCCCAAATAGGCAAAGAGTGGCAATAACATAGGCACATAGAACTGCAATGGAGCGATACACTGCTCCCCCTTTCTCCCCTACTCCCCCCTGAAGCGATTCGCAACAGGGTTGCAAGCTGAGGATCGCTTGAATGGTTACACACTAATAGACGATTGAGAGTCGTGTGTGTCAAGAAGATTCGGTCTGATCGTTTGACTCATGCACACGCGCCCTTCCCAAAAAAACAACCGGCCGGAGCGAGAACACTCCGGCCGGTCTGCATTCCTTGAGCCTGCCCTGCGAAAATCAGCCGTTGGGATCGACCAGGAACAAGGTCTGGCCGAATTCGACCGGCTTGGCGTTTTCCGCCATGATTCTGACAACCCGCCCCGAAACCTCGGATTCGATTTCGTTCATCAGTTTCATCGCCTCGACAATACACACCACCTGCCCGACCGCGATCTTCTCGTTGACCGACACATACGGGTCGGCATCGGGGGCCGGTGCGGCATAGAATGTCCCGACCATCGGCGATTTGATCGCGACCAGCTTGTCGTCGGCGGACGTGTCGGCGGCGGGAGCCGGGGGCGCTGCGGGCGACGGAGCCGGGGCGGGCGCATGAGCCGCGGGCGCCGGGGCGGGAGCCTGGTGCATCATCACCGGAGCCGCGCCGTGGCCGTTTGAACCCGCATGCAGGCGCTGCGTGATTCGTACCTTGCGGCCCCAGCTGGAAACTTCCAGCGACTCAATCTCGGATTCCTCGACCAGTCGTATAAGTTTTCTGATGTAACTTTCGTTCATTTTCAATCCTTTGTGCGCAAAGCCGCTCCCCACCGACCGACATCCCGGTCGACACTCCTGTCCGGCATCTATTGAAAGGCTGTTGTATAGTATAACCGGGGCCAGTTTAGAGTTCCAATAGTTTTTTTTCGGCCGTATTGAGCACCCGGCAGCCGGTCCTTGTCACAACCACGTCGTCTTCGATTCGCACGCCTCCCCAGCCGGAAATGTAGATCCCGGGCTCGATGGTTATCACGTTGTTAACCTGCAACTTATCTTCGGACGGCGCAGCCACGCGCGGGCCCGTGTGAATGTAGAATCCAATCCCGTGGCCGGTCCCGTGACCGAAATTCTTCGCATACCCGGCTTTGCGGATAATACTGCGACAGGCCTCGTCAACATCGCGCGCCATCACCCCCGCTTTGACTTTCCTGATACCCGCCAGCTGCGACCGGAGCACGATATCGTAGATCTTCTTCTGCTTTGCACTGGCTTTGCCGACCACGATCGTCCGGGTCATATCCGACACGTAGCCGTCGACGGTCGCGCCAAAGTCAAAGGTCACAAAATCACCCTTTCTGAGCTTTTTTTGCGATGCCACCCCGTGCGGCATGGCGGAGCGAAAACCGGACGCGACAATCGTCTCAAACGCCGGCTTCTGCGAACCCAGCATGATCATCTGGTACTCCAGTTCGGCGGCGAGTTCGCTCTCGCGGATTCCCGGTTTGATCAGTCCCAGCACCCGCGCCAGCGCTTCGTCGGCGATCGCCGCCGCCCGGGAAATCGAGGCGATCTCAGACTTCTCTTTCACCCAGCCAAGATCAGCGAGCACATCGGGCGCCGATGCGACGATGGACTTGTTGAGTATGTGCACGAGCCGGCCGCGGGCCGCAACCGTCAAATAGTCCGGGGCGAAACCGTAGCGGACGTTCTTTTTGTTGAGGGCGGGGAAATTGGCAAGGTTCGCAATAAGATCGCCCTTGTCGGCCACGAATACTTTCGCTCCCGTAACCTGTTTTTTAGCCTGGTCGGCATACCGAAAATCCGTGAAAAAGAGCGCTTCCCTTCCATTCACAACCAGCAAGCCGTTGGAGCCGGTGTACCCGGTGAGGTAGCGGACATGGTCGCCGTGATTGATAATCATGCCGTCGAGATTTTCCTGTTTGAGGCGGCTGCGAAGTGCCGCGATGCGGGTGGTCGACATCGTCAACGCTCCTTCTGTCGTATCGATTGTTCCGCCTGCTCGAGTTTCTCGGCGAGGCGGGAGGTGTGATTTCGTTCGTTGAGGACCCGGTAAATCTCGGCCGCAAGTCGCGGGTACCCCTGGGCGAAGTACAGGTCGGCCAGCGTCTCGGTGTAAAACGGGATCGAGCGAAGAGGTCCGGGCGGCGGCGCGCTTTCGGTCGGCCGGCGGAGAGTGATCGTTCGGGTCTGTTCGACACGCGCCGTTCGGATCGGACAGCTGAGCCCGCGGCCGAGCGGATCCAGCGTCTGCACCCGGCGGTAGTATGTCATCGCTGTGACCTCGTCTCCGAGCGCGAACTTGATATCGCCGAGATGCTTTAATGCAACCAGATTGTCCGGATCGCGTGACAGCACCGAGAAAAACTGCTCGGCCGCCATTTCGGTCTGTCCGGCAAGATGCAGCGCGGTGGCATAGGTGACCCGCCCCGACAGCAGATCGGGATTCTCGGACAGCTGCTCCCGACACAACTCCACGGCCAGGGCGTACTTGCCCTGTGCGACCAGCTTCCGCGCCCGCGCCGGCCAGTATCCCAGCGATGCGAGCCGGTCGGTCAGCGAACCCGCTGATACTGCCGACGAGTCGGCGTGACGGGCTGTATCCGGTGCCGTGACCGTTTCGCCCGACAGGTCCGCCACGCGCACGCGGTCTTCCTTTGTCGGTGTTATCGTGATGGCCCGCTCTGAATCGGGTTGTTTGTCTGTGTCTTGTCCGGCCATGAACTGAAAGGTACCAATGAACGGTTCAAACGCAAGTGAAGCTCAACGCTTCCGGCGGTCGGCCGAACGGAGCTTTTTCACAAGAGTGGTTGTCGATCGACCGGGCGCGAGCCGAACCCGCCGGACTGACCCGCCGTAGGAACGAACGAAGTCCGCGCCGACGATTTCGGAGACGGCGTAATCGGCGCCCTTGACGAGCACGTCGGGACGAACCTGTCGAATCAGCTTGTCCGGCGTGTCCTCGCCGAAAATCATCACGTAATCGACCGCACGCAGGGCAAGCAGGATTGTCGCGCGATCCCCCTGCTTTTGCAGCGGTCGGTCGGGGCCCTTGAGGCGGCGAGTCGAGGCGTCGCTGTTCAGTCCGACAATCAGGATGTCACCGAACGACTTTGCCCGGGCGAGATAGTCTACATGCCCGCGATGCAGGATGTCGAACACACCGTTGGTGAATACGATCTTTTTGCCGGCGCGACGGAGACGCTCAACGGCTGCAGCGAGCGATGTTCTCGTGAGAAGGTGCTTCACGTCGGGTTACTTGCCTGAAAGTTCATTGTCCGCGGTGGGAGCTTCCAGTTTGCCGTCTTTGAGGTGTCCGGTCAATTCTTTGCGAAGCTGCTTGAGCGATATGGTGGCGGTCCCGATTTCGGCCACGGTCCACCCGGCCGCGACATTGGCGAATACGGCTGCCTCGGGCAGAGTCGCCCCGGCGCATACCGCCGAAACAAACGTCGCAATCACCGTATCGCCGGCCCCGGTGACGTCAAAGACCTGCCGCGCGAAGGTCGGGATATGGGTCGGTTCATGATCGGTGGAGAACAGACTCATCCCCTGCGGGCCGCGCGTAATCAAAATGGATTTCGCTTCGAGCTTCTTCAGCAGCCCGTTGCCGACCTCATACAAATCCGCCTCATTGAGAATCTTGCGCCCGTACGCGAAACCGGCTTCGTGATGGTTCGGCGTGATGAGCGACACCCGCCGATAGTTGTGGAAATTGGTCTCCTTCGGGTCCACCGCAATAAAGACGCTCCGCTCGTTGCACAGGTCGGTGACCGACTTGAGCAGCGACGGCGTGATGACGCCTTTGCCGTAGTCCGAGATGATAACCGCGCTGGTGGTCGTGATCAGCGAACGGACCTGCTCCATCATCCGGCGCTCGACCGGCTCTGTAAGGGGGCTGCGTTTTTCGCGGTCGAACCGGACGACCTGCTGGGAGTGGGCAATCAACCTGGTCTTGATCGTTGTCGGACGGTCCGGGTCGGTGACCATGTTGGCCCGCGAGATGCCGCGCTGCTCCAGCAGCGCTCCAAGTTTGTCGGCGGCCTCGTCGGCGCCCACCGTGCCGATCAGCACGGACTCATCTCCGAGCGCCCTGATGTTGGCGGCGACGTTGGCGGCACCGCCCAGATTGGTGCGGTTGGACGTAACTTCCACGACCGGCACCGGAGCTTCGGGAGAAATGCGTTCGACAACCCCAAGCAGGTACTCATCGAGCATGATGTCGCCGATGATAAGCACTCTCGAGCGGCCGATGCCGCCCAGCAACTGCTCGATTCGATCCTGTTTCAGCGACATGCCCGGGCTCCCCCGGCCGGAACCGGTGACGAGTGCGGATCATAGAATACGTTTGACATGGTGACCGAATATATTAGAATTCGGCAACACGAACAAGCACAGAAAAGCCTCTTATCTCATTACGGCAGAGGAACATCTTATGGAACCGCGACCACCGCAGCAGATCAAAATCGAGCTTGGCGACAAGGAGGCCGAGGGTATCTACGCCAACCTCGCGCTGATCACCCATTCGCCGACCGAGATTATTCTCGACTTCGCCCGCTACATGCCCGGACTGCCTAAAGCCCGCGTTCTGTCGCGCATTATCATGACGCCGATGCACGCCAAGCTGCTGCATCGGGCGCTCACCGACAACATCAAGAAGTTCGAGTCGCAATTCGGCGAGATCAAAATCCACGGCGGTCCCATCCAGCCGCAAAACCCGATTGGCTTTAGCGCGCAGGAAACGGGCGACAGCAACACATAACGATCGGTGGCCTCCTCTCGGGCTGCTGCTGATCATGCGCCGGCAGGAAGTTCGTCGGAAGCCGCTCTGGCGGTAGATACAGATTTTAGTTGCTCCCGGTCGGTCGGCAGCGCATACAACCGACGAGTATGTCGCTGGTCAAGGAAACCAAACGCTGCCCGTATTGCCAGGAGGCGATCAGTGTCACGGCGATTCGCTGCAAGCATTGTCACGCCGACCTGAGCGGTCCGGCAAAATCCTCCATAAACCGGTCTGCGCGCTACAACACGTTCCGGTTCGGCTTTGTCGCCGGGCTGCTTTTTTCGGTTATGATCGCCATTCTGGGCTATCTTCACTGCAACGGTCATTAGGTGCCGCTGCTTGTAGCATATCTGTCGACCTCCCAACGCCTTACTGCCTAAATTAACCCGGCCCCGTGCCGATACATAGACCATAGCCAATAAACCGCACGAATCAGATGCAGAGGACGTAAAGGGGTAGCTGAATCCGATATGCCGCGCGCCAAGTACACCGGTTCATTGCTCGCCATCCTGCTGGCGCTTGCATTTGCCGTGGCGTTTCCTGAACTCGTCGAACTCCTGGGACACGATGCGTGCTTCCTTGCTGCGATTCCATCCGTAGCGGCGGCCCTGTGCTGGGGGTTCTGGGGAAGTCTGATCACATGGCTGCTGCTGCTCCCGGTCTCGATTGCGGTTTTTGCCATCAGAGATATACCGATCGATTCGCTGGCCGTTTCACCCTACGATCCTCAGGATCTCGCCACGACCTTGCTGGTCGTCCTCGCAATCGGCTACCTTGCCGAACTGCACCGCCAACTTCGGACGAAGCTGGAAGAGGCTACGGACAACGCTGCCAAACTGCAGTTGTCACGGGCCCAGCTGCAGTCCAGCCTGGACGCATCGAAGGACGCCATCGTCCTGATCGATACCAACCGCACGGTCGTGGCTCTGAACGCGGTCTCGGCGCACTTGTCGAAAGTAATGACCGGGCGGTATCCGGACATCGGTTCCGATTTCGCCGAGTGTCTCGACGAACCGGCGTGGGAAATCGCCTCGAAGCTGCTCGACGAAGCGATGACGGGGCGCACGGCGGTCCGGGACAAACACGAAATGGCGGTAAACGGCGAGACCCGCTTGTTTCGTGTTACGGCCTATCCGATCGTGACCGACAGGGGCGAGGTCGAGGGGATCTGCCTCTACGCCAACGATATCACGGCCGATGCCCAGTCAGTCGCGACCCGCGAACACGAGATTTCGCTGCTGAATCGCGTTATTGACGCCATACCGATTCCGGTGTTCTACAAGGGGCTCGACGGTCGCTATGCGGGCTGCAATTCTTTGTATGCGGAACTGCTCGGGTGCACCCGTGAAGACGTGGTCGGCCGCACACTCGGAGAAATCGTCAACGACCCGGAGTCCGACAAATATCGCGAGACCGACGACAAGCTGCTGGCGGAGGGCGGTCGGCATGTGTACGAGGGACCGGCGGCGTTCGGCCCCGGACGTCTCCAGAAGACCATCGTGCTGGCCAAAGCAAGCTTCAACGACGACGCCGGGGAGGTCGCCGGTATTGTCGGGACAATCACGGACATCACGGAACGAAAAGCCGCCGAGGACGCGCTGGCTCAGAGCGAGGCGATGTTCCGGGTGGTCTTCGACAAATCCCCGATCGGCGCGGCGATCGTATCACTTGACTGGACGATCACGCGGGTCAACGAACAGTTGTGCGAACTTCTCGGGTATCCGGAAGACGAATTGGTCGGGATGTCGATCGATCAACTGCTGCATCCCGAAGACGTCGAAGAAGCCCGCAAACGCCTCGATCAGCTGCTGAACGGCGAATGCGATCATCTGTACGCCGAGTCGCGCTACATCCGCAAAAACGGAGCGACGGTCTGGGGATACCGCTCGGTGCGGCTGCTCCGGTCCGATGACGGACGGCCGCTGCATTTCATCACCATGGTCCAGGACACGACGGCCCGGCACGTTGCACAGGAGGCGCTGCGTCGATCCGAGGAGAGTTATCGGCTGCTGGTCGAGTACCAGTCCGACCTTGTCGCGAAGGTTGACGCCGACGGTCAGTTCCGTTTTGTGAGTCCGAGTTTCTGCCAGATGTTTGGGCTGGAAGAGAAGGATCTGCTGGGCAAGCCCTTCCTGCCGCTGGTACACGAGGACGACCGGGCGTCGACACTGGAAGCGATGAAGGACCTGTTTCGGCCGCCGTATGAATGCAGTGTGCAGCAGCGTGCCAAGACGCGTCACGGCTGGCGCTGGCTCGCGTGGGCCTGCAAGGCCGTCACCAACACCGACGGAGACGTAATCGAAATCGTCAGCGTCGGCCGCGATGTTTCCGAGCAGGTGAAGACGCAACAGGCCCTGCAGGCGTCCGAGCGACGGTATCACGCGGTGTTTGCATCCGCGCGCGACGCTTTGTTCGTGCTTCGCGACGATACTTTTATCGACTGCAACGAGCAGGCATGCGCCCTGTTCGAGACCACCAGGGACGAAATCGTCGGCCAGGGCCCCTGCATTTTCTCGCCGAGCCACCAGCCTGACGGGCGGCCATCGGTCGCGGCGGCGCTCGGGTATATCCAGGCGGCCACGCGCGGCGAAGCACAGTTCTTCGAGTGGCAGCATTGCACCTCCTCCGGCGAGATCAGAGACACTGAGGTCACCCTGTCGCCGCTGGAGATCAACGGCGAGGAGCACCTGCTGGCAATCGTTCGCGACGTTACTGCCCGAAGGCGGGACGAGCATGCCCTCAAGGAGAGTCAGCGGAAGCTGTCCACCCTGATGAGCAACCTGCCCGGGATGGCGTACCGCTGCACGATCGTCGGCCAGTGGGCCATGGAGTATGTCAGCGACGGCTGCAAAGAACTCACCGGCTACGACGAATCCGAACTGGCGGGCAACGCATCCGCCTCCTACGGCGAGCTCATTCACCCGGACGATCGGGCGTACGTCACCGACAAAATCGCGCAGGCAGTCGCCGATCGCACGGCCTTCAATCTGTCATATCGCATCCAGCCGCGCGCCGGCGCGGAGAAATGGGTCTGGGAACAGGGTCGCGCGGTCTATGACGACGACGGCACGGCGGTCGCGATAGAAGGCCTCATTATCGATATCACCGGTCAGAAGCAGGCGGAACTTGAGTTACGCCTGTCCGACGCGATCCTCCGCCAGATGCCCGACGCAATCATCGTCACTGACGGCAAGCGGCATATCACGCATTGGCTCGGCGCCGCCGAGTCCTTATTCGGATACACCGAAGCAGACGTGGCGGGCAAGGCTCCGCAAATCGTTTCACCCAGCCCGTCGGCAGATCGACTGCAGGAGTCGCTTGAAGCTACCCTCGCACAGTCAGGCTTCCTTCACATGGAAACGGTCTGCCGTCGGAAAGACGGTACCACGTTCCCGGTCGATATGACGGTCAAGACTCTTGCCGACGCGCATGGCCTGACGGTCGCCCATATCAGCGTCGTACGCGATATCACGGAGCGGCGGGCGGCCGAGGACCTGTTGCGCGACAGCGAACAGAAGTTCCGCCTGCTGTTCGAAAGCGCGCCCCTGGGGATTGTCTCCTTTAATGCGAAAGGCGATATTCTCGACGTCAACCAGCGCCTGATGACTATCCTCGGTCTGCCGAGTCGTGACCGGGCACAATCGCACACCCTCGATACCCTGCCCCGCCTGAGCGGGACGGCCTTTGTCGATGACGTCAGGGCAAGCCTTCAGTCCGGCCAGCCGGTGGCGAGAGAACTGTCCTGCCAGCTTGCGTGGGGAGCCAAAGAGTATCTCCGGTATCTGCTGACGCCCGTTCGCGACGACGCCGGTACGCTCACCGGTCTGCAGGCGATGATTGAAGACATTACCGACCGCATGCTCAGCGAACAGGAACTGCGCAAGCTCTCGGCCGCCGTCAACCAGTCGGCGTCCGCCATCTGCATCACCGACACCAACGGACGGATCGAATACACCAATCCGCGCTTCTCGCAGATCACCGGCTACGGCGTGATGGACCTGGTGGGTCGGTCAACGTCGCTGCTCAAGTCCGGTCGTCACACGGACGACTTCTACCGCGAGATGTGGGCGACAATCTCGTCCGGACAGGTCTGGAGCGGCCTGGTGCAAAACCGCCGCAAGAACGGCGAGTTCTACTGGGAACGCAAGTCGATCTCCCCGGTATTCTCCGATGACGGCCGAATCATGAACTACCTGTCGGCGTCCGAAGACATCACGACCGAGCTACTGACACAGGCCAAGCTGTCGGAGTCGGAGAAGATGGCCGCCGTGGGCATGCTCGCCGCAGGCGTGGCGCACGAGTTCAAAAACTATCTCGGGGGAATAATAGGCAATGCGTCGTTTGCGCTCGAGGAGATTCCCGAGACCGACAAGCTCTCCCGCGACACGCTCGAGCAGATCATCCAGATGGGCGAGAAGGCCAACCAGGTGGCCATGTCGCTGCTGACGTACTCCAAGGCGCGGCCGGACGACCGTTCCCGCGAGGACCTGCGCAAACTCATCCGGGACACGATCAGCCTGGTCGAGAAGGAGCTCCGCATCCGCTCGATCGAACTGGTCACGTACTTCCAGGACGTTCCGGAAGTCGTCGTGTCCGCCAGCAAAATTCAGCAGCTCCTGCTGAATCTGATCATCAACGCCGAACACGCGATCAGCAGCAGCGGAGTCATTACGGTTGCGCTGCTGCGCGACTCCGAACTCGTCTATTTGAAAGTCGGCGATACCGGGACCGGCATCAGCCCCGAACATCTTCACAAGGTGTTTGACCCGTTTTACTCGACCAAGGGCGCCTGGGGCAAGGACAAGCTGGTGGGCACCGGCATGGGACTGGCGATCTGTCGGAACATCGCCCGCGAGCACGGCGGCGATCTGACCATACAGACGCGGGTGGGAGTCGGGTCGACATTCACGCTGACGCTGCCGATTCACGCGGCCGAAACCGAGACGGAACCCGTTCCCGCACCGCAGGGCGCGGCGCCCCGCGTGCTCATATTCTCACTCGACACGACCATCATGCGTGATTACTTCGAAGATGCGTGCGCGGCGGGAGTCGACCTTCTCCTCTCCGACAGCATCGCCGACCTGGTCGAAGATTTGGCGGCGGTTGCCGATGTCGCCGTTTGCGACGCACGCTTTTCGGGGAAGGTGGAACTGCTGATGTTCGTGGAGAAGTGCATGACGTCGCACGTGCCGTACGTAACGGTCAACTGCGGGGCCATGGAGTACCAGCTCTCCGACATCTACGATAACGCCCGCGCGAATTTCGCCGATATCCCGGCGTTTGAGCGTCTGCTCGAACGCCTCGGACTCGGCCGGACAGCCGCCGCACGGGCGTGATTACCGCGATGCCGGTTCGGACGGGGCGCCCCGGCCGAGCACGGTCCTGACCCGCTCCGCCACCATCGCCACCGAAATACCCTTCATACAGGCCATCTGTTTTTCACCGGTCAGCGGGCACTTGTTTTTCACGCAGCTGATGCAGTCGAGGTGTTCGAGGTAGATCAGTTCTTTCCGCCGGCTGAGCGGAGTCGTCTCTTTCGGATCGTCGGCGCCGGACAACACGACCACCGGTGCGCCGACCGCGGCCGCGAGATGCGCGGGTCCGGAGTCGTTGCCCACAAAACAGGCGGCGCGCGACAGCACCGCGGCCGTCTCACGAAGGGACGTGCGGCCCGCCAGGTTCACCACGGTCGTCTCGGCGTGTCCGGACGCAACCCCGGCGGCGGTCGGGCGGTCGTCATCCGATCCGATCAACACCACCTTGAGCTTCATCTCTTCGACCGCAATCTTCACCAGCGCCGCATAGTTCTCGGCGCCCCAGCGGCGCGATTCGGCCACCGCCCGGCAGGCAACCGCGATATAATCTTCGCCGTCCGCGACTCCGAAACTCTCGAGCATTTCGCGGGCACGCGTGATGTCGGACTCGTTGAGGAACAGCTTCGGATACACGTAGGTCAAATCCCGTCCCGCGCCCCGTCGCAGCAGATTGAAATACACCTCGGAACGATGTTCCGAGTTCAGCGGTACCGGCAGCGGCAGCGGGCGGGTCAGCAGCAGCCGACGCCCGTCCGCGATATAACCGATACGTTCCGGGACGCCCGCAAGCTTGAAACCGGCCGCCGCGCCGAACGACGGCGGCAGGATATACCCGATATCATACGAACCCTGCGCGATCAGTTCGCGGATCTTAACGACCGCCATCATCCCGTGAATGTGTCGCGGCGGAATGGTCACAATGTGATCGACCGCGGGATTCTGGTGAAAGAGCTCAGCCATCGGCTCCGGCGTCAATATCGAGACGGTCGCGCCGGGATAGGCCTCGCGCGTTTCGTTGATCATGGGCAACGCCATGATGCAGTCGCCCAGGTGGTTGGGCGTGCGTATGAGTATGTGCTGACCCATCAGCTGACAAACGTGCCGTCGAGCTCGATCTTGTTGAGAAGGAAAGTCTTCAACTCTTCGAGAAAGCGATCCCTGGTCTCGAGGTAAGATATGCGGCTCCCCAGAAAGGTCAACTCCGATATCTGTCCGTCTTCCATGCGGGACTGCGCAATCGACAGCCGGTTCTCCGCCAGCGAAATCTGCTGCCGCACGATATCGAGCCGCCGGAACGAAACATCGAGCCGGTTCACCAGGTTGATTATCTCCCCCCTGGCCGATTTCTCGGCCCGTTCCATCTCCAGTCGCGACTGCTCCGCCTCGAGTTGAGACGCCTGCACGGCCGCGGACGATGCGCCGCCGTCCCACAGCGGATACGTGAGATTCAGTGAGACGCCCCAGCTGTTCGTCTTGATCGGGTCATCGGGCCGGTCATCCGTCTGGATCGTGCCGCGACCGAACGAGTAGCTGACCGACAGGTCGCCGTTGAGCCCGTGCGACGATGACGCGTAGCCGGCCTGCCGACGGGCCTTTTCATACTGATACCGAGCCCGGTGTACTGCCAGCGACTGCTGCCAGTTGTCGACATACTGACGGCGGCCCGACTCGTCGATCTCCTGACGTGCTTCGGGTTCACTCACCGAAAGCTCTTCCGATGGTTCCATGTCCAGAAGCAACGCGAGTTGACGGCGCTGCTCGCCGGCATTGGTCTCCGCCTCGAACACCGCCAGCTCGGCGTCGAGTCGCGCCGATACGCTTTGCAGCAGCTCTTCCTCGGAGATAATGCCGTCGGCGAACTTCGCTGAATCGATTTCCGCTTTCAACTGTGCCGCGCGCATCTTGTCGTTCGCGAGCGACGCGGCCAGCGACAACCGAAGCACCCCCATGTACGCTTCCACCACTTCCTTCTGAAGCGCGGTCCGGTCCTCGAGCTGCTGCAGTTGCGCCAGCCCGAGATCATCGGACTTGTTATGCAGGTCGTTTTTGGCTTCGGACGGTTTCAGGATCGGCTGGTTGAGTTCGAACCGGAAAAAGCCTTCGTCGCGCGTCTCCGTGATATCGCGAAGCGTTTGGCTGGGTCCGGCGATCGGGTACTCCTCGTCCTTGCGGGTCAGGTTCGCCGTGATATTCAAGTCACCGCCGGTGATCAGGCTCTGCCGCGCGCGGATGAAGGAATTGAATCCCAGGTCGCTGGTCTGGATGAGCTGCTTTTCCTGCAGACCGCCGAAGAAACGGTAATCCTGCACTTCCGAATACGCGGGGAGTTCCCCGTTTATGGAGATCTCCGGGAAATAGAAGTTGGTCCGGCGGGCGCGATACGTCTGTTCGGCGACTTCGAGGCGCCCGCTGATGATCGAGCCGCGCGACGTCCTGTTGCAGGCGATATCGATCGCATCCTGCAGCGTCAATTCCACACCGGAGGCCGTGCCGGCCCACGCACACGACGCCGCAATCATCCAGGCAGCCGTTCGCAGACGGGCGGGCATCACTACCAATCGCATCATCGCACTCTCCTCTATCGCATACCGGGAATCATTCATACCGAAGGGCTTCGATAACATCGAGGCGGGCGGCCTTGCGCGCCGGGTAGATCCCGAACACCAGACCGACCGCGGTCGAAACGCCGACCGCCAGTACGATGGCGGACACGGACACGATCGTCGGCCAGCCCGCATAAAACGTAATCGCCTGGGCAATCACCAGTCCCAGCGCGAGACCGATCGTACAGCCCAACAGGCAAATCATCACCGCCTCAAAGAGAAACTGCCGGAGAATATCCATCTGCGTGGCGCCGACCGCACGCCGCACGCCGATCTCGCGGGTGCGCTCCAGCACGGTCGCCAGCATGATATTCATGATCCCGATCCCGCCGACCAGCAGCGAAAGACCGGCGATCGCACCCATGACGATGTTAAAGATCTGCTGGGTTTTCTGCGACTGGCGAAGCAATGATTCGGGCACCACGATCTCGTAGTCCGTGATGCCGCCGTGACGTCGTTGCATGATCCGCTCCACCAGCTTGGTAACGGCCGGTACGTAGTCGAGCTGGGTCACGGTCACGGTGAGCTGATCTATCTCCGGCGTGTTGTAGGCCTGACGTTGTTCTCCGTTGTCGCCGCCCGTCCAGAACTGAACCCGCTCCGAGGACAGCTCGCGCCGGTCGAATTTCTTGGCGGCCGTGCTGTACGGGATATAGACGTCTTCGTTGAAATTGCGAAGTTCCAGCCCCTCGACCTTCCCCCGGCCGATATACTTGTCCGCCATCACGCCGACCACGGTGAAATCGAGCAAACCGATCCGCACACTCTGGCCGATCGGATCCGAAAACGCGAACAGCGCTTTTTTGGCCTTCGCGCCCAGCACACACACCTGCGCGAAAGTCTCCATGTCAATCTGATGGATAAACCGCCCATACTCCACTTCGATCGAACTCGAGTAAACGAATTCGGGAGTGGTCGCCACCACGCGCACCTCGGCTTCGCGCGGACCAAATCGCACGGACGGGACCGCCTCGAATCGCTGAGGGACGACGTTGCCCACGAGATCGTAGAACGATTCGATATTGTCGCCGTCGGCAAGGCTCAGTCCGGGGGACCGCTGCAGCCCTTCCTCCGACCCGGCCGCTTCGTCCGGTACCTTGGCGTTGATGATGATGTTGTTGATGCCGAGAATGGAGATCTGTTCGAGAATCTCCTGCTCCGCGCCTTCGCCGATCGAGAGCATCGAAACCACTGCCGCCACGCCGATGATCACGCCGAGCATGGTCAGAAACGAGCGAAGCTTGTGGGCCGACAGCGAATCGAATGACAGACGAAGGATCTGCCCGTAGTCTTTTCTCATCGACGTCCCCGGCGACCCGATGGGTTCGACGGTGGCGCCTGTCGCTGTCCCCGGCCCTGATTCAACTCCGGTTCGGTCGCCTTGTCGCCCGGGAGGCTCTGCGATTCAAGCGAGGGGTCGACCAAACAGACCTTCTCCCCGCCGGACAATCCGCTTGTGATCTCGATCTCCATGTCGTTGCGTCGACCAACTTCCACATCGCGACGGTCGCCGCCGCTGAGGTAGACAACGGTCTTGCCGTCCCGTTCAAAAACCGACTCCAGAGGCACCGAGACGACATCGGGAATGCGATCGACAATGATGTTCGCCGAGGCGGACATGCCGGGCTTGAGTTCCTCGTCCTGCTCCAGGAAAAGCACTTCCACGTCAAACACGTTGATTTTTGAGTTCATGTCTTTCTTGCGGGCCAACGTGCCTTTCTTGGTCACCACGCCCGCATACTTCTTGTCCGGGAACGCGTCGAGCGTTATCTCGACCGCCTGCCCCGAATCGACCATGAAAGCGTCGACCTCGGAGGCGGTCGCCTTGACGATCATCTCGCTCAAGTCGGGAAGGTTGACGAGACCCTGCCCGGGCCACGGCGCATCCCCTTCCTGCACCTTGCCCATGGAGCCGCCTTTCCAGATCTCGAGATACACCACCATCCCGGGAATGGGAGCGGCCATGGTCATCTGGGCAAGTTCCTTTTGCGCCATCGTCACTTTGTCCTGGGCGCGCTGGACCTCGAGTTCGGCCTTGGCCATGTCGGACTTGATCTGGTCGAGCCGCGCCTGAAAATTCAACTCGGCCAGCTCCAGTTCCAGCCGCGCCTCTTCGGCCAGCGCGGGCGCCTCGTGCTTCATCTCGTCGTACTTTCGCTGCGCCTTCTGCACCTCCAGCGTCAGCTGCTTTTCCTGAATCGTATACTCCTTCTTGGATCGCTCGAGCGTGGTCTGGGCGATTTTGAGGGACGATTGGAATTCGTTCAGATCGGCCGTCTGCTGCGTGGCGTCGAACCGAATGATCGGATCGCCCTCCTTGGCGACGCTGCCTTCGGGCGCCAGCCACGTTATCTGAAGCCCCCGGACCCGCGGCGCCGAAATCGTGAACGCCCGCTTGGCGTCAACGGTGCCGCTGGCCTTCAGCGATATGACAAACTCGTCCTTCAGGACGGTTGCAGTGGGTACATCCGCCGACGTAGAGAAGATGGCGTTGACGCCGTAGGCGCCGCCGAGGAGAACAACCAGAACGACAATAACCGTGATGATACGTTTCACACACACCTCGTTTATCGAAAGCCGCCGGCGATCGCCGTCCGGCGTCGGATCAATCAAATCGGACCGACCTCTCATCAGCCCGTATCCCGCATACTTCTACGCCAAAAAACCCGCTTGGTTGCTTGAATTTCAATCCAATTTCCATCGCCGGTGCGTCCACATCCACTGGGCCGGATAGGCACGAATACACGACTCAAAAAACCGCAAATACTGCTCGGTCATCGATCGGATTGCCGATTCTTCGTCCTGCTCCCGGGGAGGATATATCGCCGGTCCGGGCATGATGACGTGCCGATCATGCCGTTCACGCCGCATGCAGAACGGCAGTATGGGCGCCCCGCATCGAATCGCAAACAGCGCCGGCCCGCGGGCCGCCGCCGCAGGGCGACCGAAAAACTCCGTCACCAACTCGGCCGCGGGCGCATGCTGGTCGGCGGCAATCGCGATCACCCGGTTCTGCTTCAGGGCTCCAAAAACGTGGCGGACCGTTCGGCCAACCCTGATAATCCCGATCCCGGCACCCTCGCGAAGCGATGTCAAGACGGCATCAACCAGCGAGTTATGTTGGGTCGTCACCAGCACGTCAACCGGATAACCGCTCATCGCCAGATAGGCCCCGGCCAGTTCCCAGTTCCCGAAATGCGGCACGACGATAATCGCCCCCTTCCCGTCCGCCAGCGCAGCGTCAATAACCTCAAGGCCGTCCGGCACGACAATACGCCTAATGGATTCGGGCGTGAGCTTCCGGAATCGGGCCAGTTCGAACAGCGTCCGGCCGATATTGGCAAACACGTCGACGACAACGCGCTCTTGCTCTGTGCCGGTCAACTGATCGCCGAGCGCTTTTTCGAGATTGTCATGGGCAATGCGGCGCCTCTTTCGGAGCAGCACAGCGGCCGCTCGACCGAGCGCCGCCCCGGCACGGTCCGAAAGCGCCGCAGGCAACAGGTTGGCTAAACCAATCCCGACTCGCGCCAGAAGGTATTCGACCCGATGACTCAGCGTCGCCATGGCTCGTCGTCGTCGGTCTCTTCCGGTTGATCCGGATTCCCGTAATCGAAGTCTTTCGACCCCAGCGCGTCTTCCTCTTCCCACTTGCGATAGTAGTCGCGGCGGCGCTTGATGGCGAGGACGCCGCCGATAATGATCACGGCGGCAAGCAATACCCATAAAAACATCGTATCCACCAGTAGCGAAACGATATTGAACCGTCCCGCAAGATAAACGCGAAACTCCGCTTCAAACCCGGCCAGGTCGGTGCCGGTTGCGGCAATGAGAGCGCTGTCGAGAACGGTCGGCTGACCGCCTGTGGGGCGCTGATCGCCGCGACCGGCATCGCGAATCCAGTCCAGAAGTGTATTAACAGCATCCACCCGATATTCGTCAAACAGATATTTGACCGCGACATACGACTGCGCATAAGCAACCTCGGCGCGCGGCGCCGAAAATCGATTGAGCCGCTCGATTTCGCGCAGCGGCACGAAATTGCCGAACACCGCCGCTTTGCTGAGCGTGAGGTTGTTCGACCAGTCCCATTCGGTCGACACCAGCATCGCCAACCCTTCGTCGAACCATCGCGGCGGTTCGCTCCACCCGGTCCGGTCGTGCAGGGCAAGGTGTGCGTACTCGTGGGCGAGCAGTTCGGCAAGCGACTTCTGCACGTTAAAACGGTCGGGCGACTTGATGACGATCGTCCGGCGCGACGGTATAGCCGCCGCGGCGCCCCAGTCCGGGAACGCTCCCCCCACAAGGCTGTCGAACTCCCACTGACGGCCGACCACATGAATAGACGGGCGATACGCCAGACTGTCACGAATCAGCCGTATCAGTTCTGATCGCGCCCTGTCTACGATCGAATCCGCCAGCTCAAAATCTCCGGGGTCATCGAGATAAAACTCCGCCCATCTCCCGGCGATTGCCTTGTCGGTTGCCCCGAAACCGGCGACGGAGAGCGCAAGGCTCAACATGATGAGTGCGACTAATCGCACGGCGGTTGTCATACTGCGAAGATACGACACCGGCGTATCAAAACAAAGTCCGCCGTGCAGCGCCCGGTCCCGATCGCAGGGTCGGCCGTAATCCGATTGACATCCCGGACAAATCACTATACTTTATCCCGCAGCGAAAGAGTTTCGTAAGCACTCGGAGGAAGTTTGACAATGAACGTGTTTGATTTTGCGATGAAGATGGAGCAGGACGGCCGCGCGTTTTACCTCGAGCATGCCGATAAAGTCAGCCATCCCCAGCTGAAGAAGATTCTGCTCGAACTGGCCGACGACGAGGCCAAGCATTATGCCATCTTCAAGGCGCTTCGCGACGGTCAGCCGACCGCGTACGACGAGGCCTCCAGAACCGGCATCCTGAACACGGTCAAAAACGTGTTCGAGGAGCTGAAAGCGGGAAATCGGGTCTATTCCTTCCCGGCCGACGCCCGGAAAATCTGGGCCCAGGCTCAGGAAGTCGAGAAGAAGTCCGAGAACTTCTATCGAGAGAAGGCGAACGAGGTTGGCGACAAAAACCAAAAGCACATTCTGAACAAAATCGCCGACGAAGAGCACAAGCACTGGGTCACGATGGAAAACGTGATTAGGTTCCTCGACCGGCCCAAAACCTGGCTCGAAGACGCCGAATGGAGCAATCTGGAAGAGTATTGATCTCCGGAAGCGTCCCGGACGGAAACGAAAAGCGCACCCGACCACGGGTGCGCTTCTTTTATTCCGGTATGTAAGATCCGATTACGCGAGTCCGACCAACGCCTTGAGGCGTGCAACTTCTCGCGGCGTCAGGTGACGCCACTGGCCGGCCCGAAGATTTTTCGTTGTGATCCCGGCAAACTCCACCCGTTCCAGTTCCTCGACCGGGTGACCGACTTTTTTGCAGAGCTGCTTGACCTCCCGTTTGCGCCCTTCCGTCAAGGTCAGACGCACCCGGGTGGTATTGCGGACGAACCCCAGAATCGATACCGACGCCTTCCCGACCTTGCCGTCGTCAAGCACGATGCCCCGGTCGATCTGAATCGCCGCCTCCTGCTTGAAATGCCCCTTCACCCGCGCCTGATACACCTTCGCCACACGATAACGGGGATGGGCCAGTCGATAAGCGAGATCTCCGTCGTTCGTCAAAAGCAGCACGCCGGTGGTATCGAAATCGAGCCGCCCCACCGGGTACACCCGTTCCCGGAGCTTCTTGAGGTAGTAATTCACCGTTCGCCGCTTGAATGGATCAAACAGCGTGGTCATCACATTCCGAGGCTTATGCAGTACGACATAGACCTTTTTGTCGACCAGGCTCACGTCGGCGCCGTCGACTTTCACCACGTCGGTTTCATCGTCGATAATCAGGCCCGGACGATCGGCCACCGTGTTGTTGACCGTCACCCGCCCTTCCTCAATCAACGATACCGCGCCGCGCCGCGAGGTCACGCCGCACAGGGAGAGATATTTGTTTATCCGTATTTGCGACATTATCCGCTCATGCCGGCCCTCGGGCCGGCAATTCGTCACGACCGATCTTCGTCGTTCTCGCCGGGATCGGCTTCAACGAGTTCCGGTCGGTCGGACTCCTCGTCAACGACCGCATCTTCCGCCACGGTATCGGCGGGAGGCTGTTTCAGAATCAGGCGGCCCGGCGACCCGGCCGGCTCGTCCTCGTCGGCCCGATCATCGTCATCGACCGCATCGTCGTCTTGTGTCGCATCGGATAGAGACTCTCTGGTGGATCTATCGTCAGTTCGCTCGGGTATTTCGCTTTCGTCGGCCCGCTCCAGCGGATCGTACGTTCCGTCTGCAATATTGAATTTCACCTGGCCGTCGACATGCTCCTCGAGCACCAGCTCGGTTTGATGCTTGGCGTCGGAGGCGCGTACCAGTTCCTCGATCTCTGACATCTTCGGTAGGTCTTCGAGTTGGTTCAACCCGAAAAACTTCAGAAACTCGTCGGTCGTTCCGTACTGGAGCGGCTTGCCGACCCCGTCGGCGCGGCCGACAATCGTAATCATGTTTTTCTCCAGCAGGTTGTGCAGCACGCCGTCCGAGGCGACACCGCGAATGTGCTCGATCTCCCCTTTGGTGACCGGCTGCCGGTACGCGATAATCGCGACCGTTTCAAGCGCGGCGCGAGTGAGACGGAGCTTGCGGCGGCGCGCATACAACTCTTCGACAAACCCCGCATACTCGGGCAGTACGTAATACTGGTAGCCGCCTGCGATTTCGCGGATGCGAAACGATGATTCCGTGCGGGCGTACCGCTCGTTGAGACGGGCGACCGCGACTCCGATCCGCGACGGCGTGGCGTCTTCCAGGACGCCCGCGATTTTCTTCGCCGAAATGGGCTCCGGCGACGCCAGGATGATCGCCTCGATCGATGAGGCCAGGTAGGTATCTTCCATTATTCTCTCTCGTCAATCTGCTGGAGCGCGCCGACATCGACCAGGTCGATCGCCTCGCGCGGTTCGTAGAAACGATCGCCGCGGTAGACCCGAAGCCGCGCGAACGGCTCCGCCTGCATTACCCGTATCCGCCGGGTCCGGACCAGCTCCAGCATCGCGATAAACGTCACGATTGCCACGATCTTCCGCGGGATATCCCGGAACAGCTCCGCAAACGTCGCGGACTCGCGCTTCTGCAAATAGGATATGATACTGGCGATTCGGTCCTCGATCGCGATCTCTTCGACGTTCACCTCGTGCACGATCTCCACGCGGCGCTGTTCCATCACTTCCTTGAAGGCCGTCAGCAGGTCAAACAACGACGTGCCCGGCTCCAGCTCGACTTTGGCGTCGATCTTGCCCAGCGGCAGTTCCGGAACGTAGTTGCGCTCCTCGATCAGAGCCTTTTCGCGAAGAATGTCCGATGCTTCCTTGTACTTTTTGTACTCGACCAGCGCCATGATCAGCTCTTCGCGCGGATCGTTTTCCTCGGGATCGCTCTCGTCGCGGGGAAGCAGCAGGCGGGCCTTGATCCGAATCAGCGTCGCCGCCATCAGTATGAACTCGCCGGCGATTTCGAGATTGAGCACCTGCATCAACTCGATATACCGAAGGTACTGCTGGGTGATCCGGGCGATCGGTATGTCGTAGATATCTACTTCTTCCTTGCGGATCAAATACAGCAGCAGATCGAGCGGCCCGGAAAAGACTTCGAGATTGACCCGGTAGTTTTCGGAATGCTGGTTGAGCAGTTCTTCCACCATGCTCACGTCTTTCGGTAATTCATTTTCATGGCTGTTCTGACGCCGTCCATAACCTCGCCGGCCCGCGCGCGCGCCCGCGAACCGCCGTCGGCGAGCACGTCCCAGATATAGTCGGGCTTCTGCTCGAGCTCCCGGCGTCGCTCGCGAATCGGCTCCAGGGCGGCGTTAAGCGCGGCGGTCAGCCGCCTCTTGCACTCCACACAGCCCAGCTCACCGGTTCTGCACGGCGGCGCGATCGACTCGTCGGCGTCCGGCGTATACACCTTGTGCAACAGGAAAATCGGACACTGCTCAGGACGCCCCGGATCACCCTTGCGCACTTTGAGCGGGTCGGTGTAATACTTGCGAAGAATCTGCGAGGTCTCCTCGGCGGTGGCGTCGATCGGAATGTGATTCCCGTACGACTTGGACATCTTGCGATTGTCCGCACCGAGAATCAGCGGAATCCTGGTGAACAACGCCTCCGGTTCCACCAGCGTCTCGCCGTAGAGATTGTTGAACCGCTTGGCCAGATCGTTGGCCAGCCAGACATGCTTTTCCTGATCCTTGCCGACCGGCACCTTATGCGCCCCGTAGAGGCAGATGTCGGCCGCCTGCAGCACCGGATATCCGAGAAAACCGTACGAATCCAGCCGTTCCTGCTTTTCCTGATAGGTCGGCAGGCGGGTCAGGGTCGGCACCGTGATAAGCATCGAGAACAACAAATGCAGCTCGGCGTGCTCTTTCACTTCGGACTGGATGAAAATGGCGCATCGCTCCGGAGACAGACCCGCTGCCAGCCAGTCGATCGTCATCTGGAATATGCGGTCCTTGAGAATGGACGGGTTCTCAAAATCGGCGGTCAGGGCGTGCCAGTCGACTATACAGCAAAACATGTGGTAGTCGTTTTGCAGGCTGACCCAGTTGCGCAGCGCACCCTCGAGATTGCCAATATGAAGGGCACCCGTGGGTTGCATCCCCGACAGAATTGTCTGCTGATTTAGTGCGTTGTCTTTCATAGACGTACGTAGACCCCTCAATCAAGTCCAGATAGTACGGGAATTCGTCAGGCAAGGCAATTAAAATCCGGGCCGTATACGGAAGATTTTTCCGGGCCGGAACGAAGATGAGACGAAGGGCCAACGGGTATTCCACCGGGTCACACTCGTCTCCGGGTAGCAACAGCTGACAGAAAAGCGGTAATCGGACTCGGGCGATAACCGGCAACCGCGGCTACCGCCCGATGCATCACTATCATTTCCCGTCCTGGAAACGCTCAGTCGCCCTTGTCTCTCAGCCCACCCAGCGAACGCGCCGGGCGCGAATCGCCGGACTTGATCGACGCAAACTTCTCTTCCCAGTTTATCCGACCCGTCAGCTGCATCATCACGAACAGGGTCACGATACACAGCACGGTGATCGTCAGACCGGTGTAACCCTCGAGGAAAAACGCATACGAAAACGCAACCAGGTACACGAGCTGCGCGAGGCCCGTCTCAACGAGGGCAAACCGCGTCCCGACTACCAGCCGCATGTAGGAAATCACCAGCAGAATCGACACCACCGCACTGATCGCGAACGCGATATGGATATCGACATGATCGGCCAGATACGCCAGCAGCAGATGGAACGCGAAAAAGGCCGCCGAGACGAAAAAGTAGTTCATCGGATGAATCTTGATATCACGAAGGGTCGTAATCATAAACATCAAAAACAGAAAGAGGAACAACGACACCGGCGCAAAGAAACTCACCCGGCTGACAAACGGACCGGGGTTGAGCTTCTTGGGCATGACCATGCCGATCTGCACGCCGGAAATCAGGTTGCCGTACGCCCACGTAAGTTTCCACCCATCCTCGGTCTTCTCTTTCGACGTCGGTGAGATGGCGTCATCGGGAAAATCGATGTCGCCGAAATCGGTGTACATCGTCAGGCTCAGGTTGCGTACCTGGGCCACGTTCGTGCCAAACACGTACCACCACTCATCCAGACCCTGCGATCCGTACGAAACGCGGACACGGGCCTGCTCTCCGGGCGCCAGCCGGATTTCCCGACTGACCGCCCCGTCGACCGGCTGAAGGTCCCGGACCTCGTTGCCGTCGACCGACAGCATAAAATTGTCATAGATGCCGTCCCGCGCCGGAAACCGGTACGTAAACGTATACTCCCGGTCCTGCCCGCCGGGATTGGAGACCAGATAGCTGCCGTCGAATTCGACCCGGTAGGTCGAGTACCAGAGAAGTCCCTTCTTGCGGTGGTCGAGTTGCAGCGAGACGGCTATCGTGCTGCTGTCGAGCACCTGCGGTTTGTCGACCGCGACCACACGCCGCTGCTGCTGCGGCCGGCCATCGACCATCCAGTCGACCAGTCTCTCTTCTTCCGTCTTGAACGTGAGATCAGGGGCGTGCTGCCACTGGGACTGCCCCCAGAGTTTGCTGACGCGTTGAGCGAGTTTGTCGTCCTGGCTCTCCGTTCGAATGACAGTCGAGGTACCCAGTATGGCCCACGCGACTGTCGTACAGCCGAAAATAAACGCCAGCGCGATAATGCGCTTGACCATGTGTCCTCCCTCCCGGCAATTCGGGTATGGAACTGGTAGTTACTACTTTATCGGCAGGCCCTTCCGATTCGTGTCGACCTTTATACCATTCGAGTTCACCGATGAAACGCAAATTGTTCAATCGATGACACAGCTTCGATCTTTTCTCTCAAGTTGCAATTGTCGGGTCGCCGATGTATAATAGAACAAAAGGCATACCCTCCCCCAACCGGAGATACCGATCATCAGGACTATTCAAACGTCAATTGCCGGTCTGCTGATAGTCGCCCTGATCACGATCCTGCTCGCCTGCGGTGGCGACGGCCCGACCGGCGGCGGCGACAAGACCCCGCCTGCCGTAACATCAACCGGCCCCTCCGATGGCGCCGTCGGCGTGCCCGTCAACGGCTCGGTGTCGGCCACCTTCTCCGAGGCGATTGCCTCCTCGTCCGTGACGCCGCAGTCATTCACCCTGACCCCGGCCGGCGGTTCGGCCGTCGGCGCGACCTTCACGTCGACCGG
The DNA here is from genome assembly GCA_034003725.1 of Candidatus Zixiibacteriota bacterium. Taxonomy (NCBI): domain Bacteria; kingdom Pseudomonadati; phylum Candidatus Zixiibacteriota; species Candidatus Zixiibacteriota bacterium. The sequence continues at coordinate 68,252 of JAVEYB010000009.1, read as the reverse complement.
CACAACCATTACGCTTCGACCGGTTGCAGACCTCGCATACGAGACCGTGCACACGGCCCGGCTGACGACCGCCATTGCCGATCTTGCCGGCAACCGACTCGCCGCCGAGTACGCGTGGACGTTCACGACCGAACAGGACCCCAATGGGCTTCCCGCTACGATCGTCGGCACCCGGCCGATCAACAACGCCGTCAACATCGCAGTGGATACGACCATCGAGGCGGAGTTCTCAAAAGGGATGGACCCCGCGACTATAACGACGGCCACTGTGCAACTCACCGACTCCACCGACACCGAAGTCCCGTCTTCGGTGGCATATACGCCGGCGACTCGCACGCTCACGCTCACACCCGATGACAGCCTCGATTACGGCGCGCAGTATACCGTGACCATCGGCACGGGCGTGCTTGATACGTTCGGGATTGCTCTGGGGTCCGCATATTCGTGGCAGTTCTTCACCGAACCGGATCCCGAGACGCCCGTTGTCTCCATGACGTGGCCCAAAAACGACGCGATCCTCGATGATACCGTGACACTGCAGGTCGATATTACTGCCTGGGCCGCAATCGACTCGGTCGTGTATTACCTGGGGACGAACCCGATCGGCACGGTTACCGGCGCGCCGTACAGCCTCGCGTGGACCGTGAGCGGTATGGCGGTCGGAAACCCGTACGCGTTGTTCGCCCGCGTCTACGATGCGCAGGGGCGCATGGGAGCGTCGCAGACGTTCACCGTGTATTACCAATGGGTGTTGGTCGGCAATGACATCAACGACGCGTGGCCGACCGATCTCCGAAGAGTCTACGCCCGCACGACCAACGATCACCTGATACTTCGCGTCGAGACCTCCGAACCGTGGAACAGCTACCCGTATCCGAAAGACACGATAGTAGGTGTCGACACGGTGGTCTTTCTCGACACGTCATTTGCGGCAGCCATCTATTTTGACTCCGACAGAAACCCGCTGACGGGACGCCGGGACTTTGCGCAAATCAACTTGAACGGAATCGGCGCGGACCATCGCATACTGATCGGCTTCTTCGGAGGGGACACGACTCTCTCTCACTGGGCGGTCTACACCGACACGTCGCTGTGGGAACTGGATTACGACACAACCGGGCTGGCGTATCACGATGTGCCGCCCGATGCGAACACGTTTACGATCGCTGTTCCGTGGGCCGACCTCGACGATGCTTCGGGCGTCGACCTGATGGTACTCAACGCCAACATCGATTTGAACTCTCCCGGCACGACGCCGTTAACTGATTTCATTCCCGACCTGGGCTCAGGTGTCATCAGTATCGATCGCGCCGACCGGTGGCTCGGTGGGAGTTTTGACAAGTCTGTATTGGGTGGGTCGCCGACACGGACGAAAGCCCGTCCGACAGGGCCGATCGTGGTGCCGAACCCGTTCAACCGGTAGCCCCGAGGCAGAACAAAAGCGGAGCGGGAACCCCGACGCCCCTGGCCCTTGGGAGGGATGTTCACAGGCGTCTCGGGTTGTAGGGCCCGCCCCGCGTTCACCATACTTCATCCCGTTCAGAAACTGAAATCACCGCGCACCGGTGCAGGAGCAAAACGCACAGGCGTTCTGTCGGCCCCGCAGGTGGCGCAGACGGATTCGCATGCAAAGAAAAAAAGGAGCGAGAAATCCGATGCCTGGTCTCGTGAAGGCAGAAGTTGACGCGTCGGATTCGGGGTCTCGCTCCTTTTCAAAGGGAGGCACACTACAACCGGTTAAAACGCAGAAAATCCCGGGCGGCCTCACCATCTTTCCGTCCCGGGGCTCCCCATCCGCCGGCCGCAGTTGTGCTGTTCCTCCCAGATCCCCCGGCTGAACTCATCTATAAGATCGCCATCACCCCTGTCAGATCCTGGCAGTAGAAGTCCAAAAAAATGAAACGAAAATACAGGTTCTGACAGTAGCAGCCAGACCCTGCGACCTGCCCTCCAATCGACTGAAACAAATGAGCCGGCCCGATGACGATGCCGTAATACACTGTATAGGATTAAGTTACAGGGACAAGCTCTGGACTGGCTCGGAAATGTTATCGCCGACACTTATCGAATTCCCCGCCCCGTGGCGCTTTGCCGCTCGAAAAGGCCCCACCTCAGACCCGGCTAGATTTGGTCGTCGCCGGCTTTTGCGCGGCTCTTGTGATCGACTGCGCTCGCCCCGACCGAGGCGCCTTTACTTCGCGCCTCTCCCCACCGGGATCAGCAGCAAAGTCGCCTCAAACACCCCGTCGATCCCTGCCAGTTCGTTGGCGGCATCGTCGTTAAACGCTCCGACCGTAGTCGTCCCCAGACCCAGCGACACCGCCTGCAGGCAGATGTTCTCGGCCACCATGCCCGACTCCATGTAGACATACCGGTATCCACGGTCGGCGTACTTCTGCGTGGTCCGGTCAAACCGGGCCGTGACAAAAACGGTGGCGGCAGCGCCGCTGATCCACTCCTGCCCGTTGGCGACCATGCGAATATCGCGCGAGAAATCCGCCGCCTCGATCAACACCAGCGTCGAATCCTGCGGCTGAAAATGGTACAGACCCGACGGCAGATCCGTTACCCGACGAGCCACCACGTACAGCTCTATCGGGTAGAGCGCGCCCGCCGAGGGCGTCGCGCGGTGGTCGACATCGCCACGGCGCTCGGTCACCCCGTTACCGGACAGAAGCAGCCGGGCCAGTTCGGTCAGCTCGATCGGCGCATCCACGAACGACCGGACCGAACGGCGCTCGCGAATAGCGTCCTCGACTGCGAGTCCCTCGACCGGTTCCAGCGGCAGGGGGTGTTTGGTTGCGCCGGTATAGGACTTGTACGGTGGGACGTTGTCGCCCCAGTAGGGGCTGTCGGATTTGATGCCCTGGTCGCCGAAACTGGTTTCGAGATGAAACCGCTGCCCGATCGAGTACCCCTCGGACTCCTGGGCAAACAAACCGACAGGCAACATCAAGACAAAAAGCAGTGCACGGCAGAAATACTGACGCATATGAGCCTCACTGGCGTGGAGTGACTGATATCGTGGCAGAAATAAGCAGGATTCGGCAATCCGAAGAAACAGATTTCTCAGTCCATGAACAGGTACGGACGCCAGCGCTGATCGGCCACACCGAGATACCGCTGAATAAACGCCACGTAGGTCGGGCGCTGGGGCTTGCGAAGCAAACTCATGCCGGCTCTCTCCGGCGAACGGTTGCCCTTCCGGTTGTTGCACTTCACGCAGGCCGTGACCAGATTCTCCCACGAATCGCTCCCGTGCTGGGTGCGCGGTATAACGTGGTCGATCGTCATCGGTCCCTTCCGCGTCCCGCAGTATTGACACTGGTGATCGTCGCGGGTGAGGATGTTTTTCCGGGAGAGCATGATCCGTTTGAACGGGACGCGCTTGTACTCGGACAGGCGCACCACCGACGGCAGCGCGTAGCTGGTCGAAACCGTCCGCACCCGGAGCCCGTCGGCTGTCTCGATCATCTCGGCTTTGCCCTGAAAAAGCAACATGAGAGCCCGGCGAGCCGGACACACGGTGAGCGGCTCGTAGTTCTGATTGAGCATCAGAACGTTACGGTTGATAAGCGAGGAGTTGTTCATATCGCCTCTACAACATCCGTGCAAAATGCCAGGGTTCCCTGGGGTGCCGCACCTGATGTCACCTGGCATCCGTAACTCGCCCGGTCCGCGCCGGTCCGATCGTCCCACTCCGGACCACCCTGACCGGCACAATGACCCAAAAGTACCGGCAACCGGACCAAAAAGTCAATGCTTTTCCGATTGCCTCCTGTTTAGCCGGACGGAACCGTGGCGTTTGCCGGTTTAACGGCGAGCCGCCCCCGTCCCGTACCAAAAACGCCGCCCGGAATCGGGGGCGGCGTTCGTGGAATCGTCCCTGAATACTACCAACCTAGACTGCATCCTTGTCTATGTCGTACTTCTTCATCTTGTCGAACAACGTCGTGTAGTCGATCTTGAGAATGCTCGCCGCCTTGCGTTTGTTACCGCGTACTTCGCGAAGCACCCGCAGGATCGTTCCCCGCTCGGCCTCCATCTGCGCGTGCGCGCCGATCTCCTTCAACCCCGCGCCGTCGCGCAACTGAATCTCGCTGGTGCGGCGAAGACGGATGGCCAGCTGGTCCGGCGAGATCTTTTTCCCCTCGGCCAGAATAACCGCCCGCTCGATCGTGTTCTCCAGTTCGCGCACGTTGCCCGGCCAGTGGTACTTTTCGAGCAGCGCCGAGGCTTCCCGCGTCAGCGACTTCTGGCCCTTTTTCATCTCACGGCAGTACTTGTCGATGAAGTAGTCGGCCAGAAGCGCGATATCGTCGATCCGCTCCCGAAGCGGCGGGATCACCAGCGGGAACACCGACAGCCGGTAATACAAGTCCTCGCGGAACTTGCTCTGCCGGATCAGCTCCTGCAGGTCCATGTTGGTCGCGGCGATCACACGCACGTCGACATCCACCGTCTTGTTGCCGCCCAGCCGTTCGAACTGCTTTTCCTGCAGCACGCGAAGCAGCTTCGCCTGCAGGGAAATGTCCATGTCGCCGATTTCGTCGAGAAATATCGTCCCGCCGTTGGCGATCTCGAACTTGCCCATCTTGCGCGCGTGAGCCCCGGTAAACGCGCCCTTCTCCGAACCGAACAACTCGTTTTCCAGCAGCTCGCGCGGGATCGCCGCGCTGTTGATCGTGATATATGACTTGTCCTTGCGGTTGGACAGCGTATGAATGGCGCGTGCGATCAGCTCCTTGCCCGTGCCGGACTCGCCTTGCAGGAGTACCGATGCATCCGAAGTCGCCACTTTCCGTACCAGCTGGCTCAACTCCACCATCTTGCGGGACTGACCGATGATATTGCCGAACCCCTGGTGGGCCATCGCTTCCTCGCGAAGCAACACGTTTTCGGCCCTTAAGCGGCGGTTCTCCAGCGCCCGGTTCACCAGCACGCACAGGTGATCGGTGTCGAGCGGCTTGGTGATGAAATCGTACGCGCCGCTCTTCATCGCATTCACCGCATCTTCGATCGTCCCGTACGCCGTCATCACGATCACTGCCGTGTCGGCGTCGATTTCCTTTATGCCGCTGAGCACCTGCAAACCATCCAGCCTGGGCATGCGAAGGTCGGTCAGGACGAGATCGTATGATTTGTTCGCGACCAGATCCAGCGCCTTCCGGCCGTCTTCGGCCGTATCGACCCGGTAACCCTCTTCCGTAAGGGTCTGGCTCAGCATCGTCCGCATCGAGTCTTTATCTTCGACAACAAGTATGTTGGGCATCGATGTATCCCTCGTTGGTGCCGTAACTTTCCATGCCGGGGCATGGGCTCTTTCCCATATATCGGCGATGGCGGATAGTCGCTGAGAGGGACCACTGTTCAATATTCGAACATTCAGATGAGCGGCGCAAACGCCGGACACCGGACAAATTTGGCGGTTAATCACTACTCGGGGTTTTCAGATAGTCACGGAAGATCTTTGAAGAACGTCAGAACCTGGAGGGTTACGGCACCGAGAACTCACGCACCTGTCGAGCCCCGCAGACCGATGCGGTGACGGCGTAATTGCCCGGCGGCAGACCCTGCTGAATCAGCACGACCTTGTTGACCGTCAGCCTGTAATGGCCCGGCCCGAGTAGCTGAAGCAACAGCGGCATCACCACCCGCCCATGCCCGTCAACCACGTTGGCCGCCACCCGGCAATCGGTGTTGGCGAGCTCGAAAGTGACTTCGGGATCAGCGGGGCCCCTCCCGGGCGTCACCGTATCCGCGGTGAGATCGACCAGAAAGGAGTCAATCCGCGCGGATTTGATCACCGTCAGAAGATCAGTCGAAACTACGATTTCCGGATCGACCCAGGCCGTCTCCCAGACTCCGGCAGGCTGCATCGTCTCTTCGCCGGGCCTGTTCCCCGCACAACCGACCAATAGGACCAAAAGAGCGGCTGTAATACTTTGGCGTATCATGGCGTATACTGGAACCGCTCCTCGCGGACATACTCCTCATTAATAAGCAGCACGACCAAATACGCGCCGTTCGTCAGACCAGCCCCGACCGGGAACGGGATTTCGTGGACACCCGATATCAGCACCGTGTCTGGCAGAGCGGTGGCGACCGTGTCGGCCCGGAGCGTCACGATTGCCAGCCGGGTCAGTGCGGAGTCGCCATCAAGGGTAAGCCGAAACACCGGCGACGAGCGCTCCCCGAAAACCTCAAGCGAGCTGTACCGCTCCCACGGCCGGTAGAAAGCCACCACGGAATCGTTCTTTATTTTGCCGCAGTCGTTGATGACAACGGCGTATGTCCCGTCGTCGACATACCGGCCGCTGTCGTCTTTTTTGTCCCAGTACAGGTTGTAGTAACCTGCCTTCATCAGCCGGCTCATCAGCTGGCGCACCGGCCTTCCCTGGCGATCGAATATATCGACCGTCACCCGGCAGTTGGACTTCCGCTCCAGCCCAAGCCAGACCCGCACTCGCTGGGCCTCATCGGGATCCTTGGGATATGCAGTCAGTTCCTCAAAGGACTGCCTGTAAGCTGCGCCTCCAGTGCCACCGCTTTGAGCGCCGGCCCCTATACTGTGCAACAGGACCACACCACAGATAATGATCCTGACAAAACTGAGGGCTCTCATATTACACTATTATACACTCTCCTCACCGCACATGCAGGTCTTTTCCGTTCGCAGGGTCTGATCTCAAACAAAACAAACTCCTTGGATAGGCTGCACGAGCAGCTATCTTTTCTAAAGGAGCCGTTCACTTTTTGCAACGATTTGTGGGAGGAGCTGATGACACCCCGTCATATTCTTATCTGGCTGGCCGGCGCGATGAGCCTGCTTCTGCCAGCTATCGCGCACGCCGATGTTTCCCAAGCCATCGTGACCGACATCCCGCAAGAGGAAATCATCGCCATGTTCGGCAAGGCCGCCGGAAGCGCGCTGACACCCGAAGACAGCGCGACAATCGCCAAACAGCGATTTGACGGCGACACTCTCAGGGTGCTTGCCATTCTGGTGGAATGGTCGGACCGCCCCGGCATCTACAGCCGGGAGACGATCGACAGCATGTTGTTCTCGCGAAACGTCTACCCGACCGGATCGATGGCCGACTGGTTTCACGAGAATACCTACGGTCAACTTGCGGTGTCCGGGGACGTGATCGACTGGTATAACGCCGGGACGTATAATCCCAACTTCGATTTTGAATCGATACTGCCGGCGCTCGACGCCTTCGTCGACTTCTCACAATACGATGCCAACGGAGACAATGTCGCCGACGCCGTGATTTTTGTTCGCTCCGGCACGGGCGAAGAAGACAGCCACGACCCCAACGACATCTGGTCGTACGCGTACATCTATCAGCTCGGCTATGGCCCGGGGCCGTTCGACGGCGTCATGGTTTCGCGCTGGAACACGTCGCCGGAACTTCGACCGCTGCACAATCCGGTCAACCCGATTGAACTGACCGGGGTCGATACGCTGAACAGCATTCGTGTCTTCTGCCATGAAACGACGCACAATCTCGGATACTGGGATCTGTACGACTACGACGATAAACTCGAGTTCTCGACCTTTACGACCCCCAACGACAACAACGATCATCCCGTGTACGACTGGGACATCATGGGATACGGCGGTTACGGCTACTTCTCGATAAAAGGCGACAACCCGAGCCACATGTGTGGTTACACGAAAATGACCCTTGGATTCATCGAGCCGACCATCCTGACGGGCGAACATCAGGAAGTCGCCATCGCCGCGATCGAGACATCGCGGTTCAACTCGCTGTACAAGATACCGATCAGCTCCGATGGTCTGGAGTACTTCCTGCTCGAGTACCGGAACCCTCGCTCTTCGGCCCGGTTCGACAAGACCGACTCCGATTTCTCGAGCTGGTTTTATCCGTATCTGGCCCTGGGCGCCGACACGCTCGACCGCGGGCTGCTCATCACGCATGTCGACGATCACCTCCCCTATTGGTCCAACAACGGCACTCCCACGTACCCGCATTATCGCGTGGCGGTCGAAGACGCCGGCTACAATCCGGGGATGGACTACACGTCCAACCCCAACGGTACCGTAAGCGATTCCGCCCAGTGGTGGTACCCGTTTGAAACACGCAAGGGTGCGCTGTTTTCCGACGACGTTTTATTCCAGGATGAGTTTACGCCCACCTCGGTCCCCAACAGCGGTACGTATGACCTCGGCTCCTCGGGCGTAGTGGTGAGCGTCGATTACATCGCCGGAGACCTGTTGGTCGCCTATGTCAACAACCCGAATGTCTTTGACGACGACGGCGACGGGATCGTCAATTTCGCCGACAACTGCCCCGGCACGTATAACCCGGATCAGTTCAACGGCGACGAGGACAGCCTCGGCAACGAGTGCGACAACTGCGATTCGATCTCCAACCCGCTGCAGGAGGACTACGACGACGACGGTTTCGGCAACGCCTGTGACAACTGTATCTGGGTGTTCAATCCGGACCAGCTGGACGACGACGAAGACGGTCTGGGCAACGCCTGCGACTTCCCGGGCGGCAGCCCGCGCACCGACACCGTGGCCACCGATAGCCTGCGGCTGGTAGTGAGGCCGGACGGCAATGTCGGCAGCAGCGGCGGGCCGGGCGGGACGGTCAACATGGACTACCGGTTGTCGGGCGACTGCGACCCCGAAGCGGTTCTCTACCTGTTCGACGGCAGCCCCGTTATCGGCCACGACGATGGTGGCGGACCGGTGGCGGACAACTGTCTCTTCCGCCTTATCGGTCAGCCCGATCAGCGGCTGTTCCCGGTGATCGGCGCCGTTCCGTGGTTGGAGTCGCAGATCACCGGCAGCTTTGATATCGCCGGTTCAGGCACCTTCGTCAGCCACGACAGCGCGATCGGCATGGACAGAACCTGGTACGCGCCACGCAATGCCGGCGACAACGCGAACTTCATCATCCAGCGCACCCGCGCATACTCGTACGACGGCCAGCCCCATTACAACCTCATATTCGGCGAGGCTGTCGACTTTGACGTCCCCAGCGACCCGCCCGTCCTCAACACCGGCGGGCTGGATTTCGCGCAAAACCTGGTCTACCTGCGCGGCGTCGATCAGTATCTGCAGTCCTGCCAGGCACACACCGCGCGGTTTGGCGGCCTTTCTCTGCTGGCGACCGCGCGCTACTCCGGGGTCGGCTACGAGATTAACTCATCGCCTGTCGCCTACGGCGCACGCACGGTGCTCAACTCCGACGTGGTGATACCGAATCAGGGCTATCCCCCCGACACGCTTTATCAGATCATGCTTCAGAATACCGGCTTCGGCGCGGACGGCAGCGAGGCTGATCAGCACCTGCTCATGACGTATGCGACCAATGAAATTCTCATGCCGGGAGATACGCTATTCTACTTCACGGTCCTTATTACTGTGCACGAAGGCGCAGTCGGCGATCTCACGGCCGCCGTCTCAAACGCCCGGTCTCTGCTGTTCGACGGCATTCTCCCCGGTTGCTGCCTGGGTTCGACCGGAAACGTGAACGACGACACAGCCGAGGTTGTGGACCTGTCGGACCTGATCTACCTCGTGAACTACCTCTTCCTCGGTGGATCGGCTGCCGATTGCATGGCGGAAGGGAATGTCGATGGTGATGCCGAATGCCGGGTGGACTTGTCCGATCTGATCCGACTCGTGAATTATCTGTTTCTCTCCGGTCCGGGCCCTGCCCCCTGCGATCCATCCTGCGGGTAGCCGCGCACGATTGATTTGGACTGCTGACCGGGACCGGTCGCCGAAGCGGCCGGTCCTTCTTCTTGCCGAATTCGACCTCCCCCTCGATCGATTCCCGTAGGCAAAGTTGTCAGAGTCACTATATTAATTCCATCAACACTGTGCCGATTCCTAGAACATGAGAAAGCGCGCCATGCCTCGAGTCAGACCCGTACGCGTCGGTTCGCTCGCGATCTGCCTGATTGTGTCGGCGGCGATCGTCGCCCATGCCCAGACCCAGCCGCCCGTGATCGTCTCGCCCGCAGGTATCACCGCTCCGTATTGCGACCTGCTCCAGTACAATTTCGACCTGACGAACCCTTCCGGCTGCGCGGGAGCCACGTTTACCCTGCTGTCCGGCCCGGGCGCTATTGACCCGCTCACCGGCCTGTGGTCCTATCAGCCAACGATAGCCGATGTCGGCCGCGCTCTATCCATTCAGGTAGTCGCCCGATGCGCCAACGGCAGTTCAACACCGGTCACCACCGTCCCCCTGACCGTCACCAATCAGGCGCCGGTGTTCACGAACTGCCCGACAACGAGCCTGACCGCCGATGCCGGGTACGTTCGGACGGTGGATCTCGATGCTGCCGATCATTGTCCCGATTCCCTGCGCTATCGCCTGCTGTCGGACGGCGGTATTGACGGCCTGGTATCTATCGGTTCCGTCAACGGGATGCTGATGCTCACGGCCTCCAACAGCGACTTCGGCCGGGTCGATATCGTTGTGGCGATCAACGACGGGCTGGCCGAAGACACCTGCGCCGTCCGGTTCTTCGTGGTCCCCACCGCCTGTCAGGGCGGAGAGACCGGTGACATTGACGGCGACGGATCGGTCGACCTCAGCGATTTGATGGACCTCGTGAATTTCCTCTTTTTCGGTCAGAACCTCCACCGGTCGGCTGTCTTCGCCAATATCAACGGCGACCCCGCCTGCCGAGTGGACCTCTCGGATGTAATCTACCTCGCGACCTTCCTCATTCACGGCGGACCGGCGCCGACAGACTGCCTCCAGCCATGTGAGCATGTCGGCAAGCTGTCAACCGATGAACCGGCTGCACCGGCCAACGAGGATTTGGAGGGGAGAGGTTTCGAAGAATAGGATTGGACTTCGCAGATGCCATGACTTCCGCCGCCTGATCGAGGGCGGTTTCTTTTTGGCAGCCGCAGAGCTCACGGACGGCAATTGCGACAGGGCGAGAGCCCGGCCGCCAGTGCCTCCTCCCGCGTGGCAAACCGGCGCGTTCGCTCCGGGGCGATGCTCGCGGCCGAGCGGCACCCCGGTCGATGAAACCGATAGGATGACTGCGACGCGATATAATACGGCTCCTGCGCCCGGTCCAGACCCAAAAGTCCCGCTCGATCACGAATAGCGATCTGTTGCGCCGCCATCATCGCCCGCAGTTCGGCACGGTCGGAAGGGCTGTCATCAAACAAATACAGATAACCGAGACCGTTCTCGATAATGGCTCGGTTCACGAAAACCGTGTCGGCATAGGCGAACGCGAGAAGCCGTCCGTATCGGTCGCGGCGAGACTCGCCGAATTCCAGCCGAAGCTGCCGGCCCAGCACGAGCCGCTCAACAAACATCCGTGCCTCGTCGAACAGCGGCTCGTCGCGCTCCGGCGTATCGACTCCGAGCAGCCTGACCAGGTCGCCGCCCGCCAGTTCGATCGTGTCCCCATCAAGCACCCTGACTGCCGTAAAACGGGCTTCGGGCTCCCGCTCCGGGCCAATCTCCTGAACGAGCCGGAAGCCCACCAGGATCACGACAACGATGACCACCACCGCCAGCCGCCGCAGAAATCGGCGACCGGAAGGTGAGAGTTTTAACAGCGTCAAACGTGGCATGGACCTGGCTCCTCCCAGATGGACACGTGAGTGTTTCGGGTTCGATAGTCGATTCCCCGGCAGTGAATATGGTAATCTATAGGACCGGAAGGAATCGCTTTTTTCGATGCTCCCTGCCGGACCGCGGCACGATGCCCGGCCCACCACGCTTCGCTCCACGGGAGCACCGCGTCTCTCCCCGGCCATGCTCCCGCGCGCTAAGTCAGACCGGTCCGTGCTCCGGCATGCTTCCAGCCTGTTTATCAACTATTTACGGCGTGCTCCGAGCCTCTTGGCCGGACTGCTTCCCTCTCTGTCCTCACCAGGCCCATCCGCCTCCCCGTACCGACCGAACAAGCGTCGATCCGATTCCGTTTGGACAGGCACGGCCGCGCGCCCCGTTGATGGAGGCGCGTTGCAGGACTGCCCGGCCGGCTCTGACTGCGTACGATTCGCGTACAACAATGCTTACTCGACCTGACATTGGCGTCTCCGCGGGTGGTCGGACGGGGCCCGCGTCTCTCCCAGAACGACAGGGCTCTGCGGGAAATTATTTCCATTTTAAGTGTTGACAATTCTTGGAAATGGCGTACTTTTACAGGTGAGCGTGTGCTAATCGTTACGAACGAATCAGAGAGCCACAAATTGATTCGGCAGTAACGGATATCTCTTCACAAACGTAGAAACTGCTAACGAATCGCAATTCCCCCGCTGGGAATGGTCTGCGCGGTGATGTCCTATTGGGTGTTACCCGCTCGGGCTGTTGGTTGGCGGTTTCCCGGTTTGTTCCCCACCCTACAATTGGTGTTTTTCTCCACCATAAACCCAAACCGTAAGGCGTGTGCTTTACAGGAGGTACCAGACCAATTAGCCGGATAACTAGAGATTTCTAGAGGCAAGGTTTTTTCACACAACTGATTACTGGGAGTTTATTCCAGCAGCAATAGGCTCCCGACTCCAAGATAGGAAGAGAATGAATTCGTTTTTTCAAAGTATAGTCTCACCCTTCCCTAGACACAACGAGACTGGCGATACATGCCGCATGACCGCCGATTCAATCGACCGGTTTGGCATGGGTCCCGCTTTGCCGAGGCGAGTTTGTGGTTTTTCCTTGTTAAGGAGGATTTAAATGTTAAGAAGACTGTTAATCGCGGTATTCGTTATCGGCCTGATCACGGCTTTTAGCGGTACGGCATTTTCGGACACCCCGGATGGTGTCACCTCGAAGAAGATCGAGCGTGTTGCCACCGGTGTGCCCGATAAGGCGATGCTCCCGCAGTCCCAGACCCACCCGCAGGATTTCCAGCGGGCGGCTGAAGACGCACAGGGTCCCATTTACGGGATTCAGGAGCGCGCTGGCGTTTCCAGCCCCGATACCTCTGCATGCTATGAACAGGATTACACCGACTATGCCGGAACGGCGTTTTTCTACAGCTGGACTCGCTGCGGCGGTAGCACCAGCGAATTGGCCATGCGGTTTGACGTGCCCAAAAACCACGTCGCCGAATTGCTCGGTTCGTGGGTCTACATGTTCGAAGTCCAGGCCGGCGCTGAAGTGACGCTGAATATTTACGGCGACCTGGCCGGTGTTCCGGACGACGCGGACGTAATTTACACCGAGAGCTTCGGCCCCCTGGCTGAGGACCTCGCCGGTGGCTATTATTACTTCCCGTGGTCCGCAGCCCCTGTTGTACTCCAGGGCTACGAGAACTATCACGTGTCTGTGCTCAGCACGTCAGCCGGCGGCGAATGTGTACTGTTCGCCTCTGACGACGGCGGCGACCCGGTCAACGGTGGTACCGCGACCGGCACCCGGCGCAGCTCGTATCGTTCCGGTGGCGTCTGGTATACGGTTCTTGATCTGTTCGGTGACGGAACCGATGTCAACTTCATCATCACCTCCGAACAGTGCGTATACTACTCCGAGTGCTTCGCCCAGAATGGCGTGGCAGGCGGAAGCGTATACCTCTGGGCGGTCCCGGACAACGTCTGGGGCGACGGCTCGACCCTCGAAGGGTTCGGCCAGCGCTTCGTGGCGGAAGGTCCGGAAACGGTGAAAGCTGTCCGTCTGTATCATTACACCGGATACGGCACCTACGATGGCACCAGCACCAACGCGGTCAATATCGAAATTTGGCCCGACGATGGTACCGGTAACATCGATGCTTCAGGCGGACCCCTTTATTCGCAGCTGATCCCCGGCGGTCTGGCGAGCCTCTTCCCGGCTTCGGGTGGCACGCCCGGACTGTTTGGGTTTGAGGTGCTTGACATCCCGCTGACCACGCCCCCGGTCGTTTTCGGCCCCTGGCACGTGTCGGCTCGGATGACCAGCCCCAACCCGGCGGACGGTCAGATTCTGTTGCCGACCAGCACCGATGCGAGCAATGTTGCCGACGATGGTTCGGTGTACTATGGCGCGCCCGGTGTCGGCTGGCAGTTGTCTCGGGAGAACACGACCTGGATGACCGAAATCGGCTTCGAGATCGGTTTCTTCTTCCGGACGACGCAGTGTAAGGACGAGTTTTACGATTGCAAGTTCCAGCAGCTGTTCAACGCAGGCGCAACCACCGGTTACGGCCTGCCGCTGAACCTTGCTCAGCGCGTCTCCGCTGGTCAGGTGAACCGCCTGGATAGAATCTACTGGCAGTTCATCGATCCGACCCTGTTCGGAGAGCCGGCGACGACATACTCCCAGGAAGTCGTTGTCTGGGCCGACGCTGGAGGAATGCCGGGTGCCGAGTTGTATCGCTCCGCGACCCTCAATTTCGGCGACCTGACTCCTTATCCTGGGTGGAACGAATTGGTAATCCCTGGTGGTCTCCAGATTGTTGGCGACTTCTTCATCGGATATGAAGACGTTTCCGCCAATCCGGCGACCGAGTACTTCTACTACGCCATGGAAGAGGACGGCGGTCCTGAAATCAATGGCGGCGCCAAGTACTACAGCGTCGGTTCCGCTGCCTGGTTCGATCTGGGCGATGCTGTTGGTGCTGACGACAACGCGGTGATGGCTGCGGAATTCTGCACCATTCCCGTTGAAGAGATCCCCTGTGTCCCGGGTACTGAGTGGGTCACTCTGCAGCATGACTTCGCGCGTACCGGTCACTCCGGCAACGCGATGGGTGATGCGTATTGCGACCTGACCAATATCTGGACCGTTAACTACCCCGATGTGGCGAACTGGTCCGCCCCGATGATCAAAGACGGCCTCGCCGTGGTTGCGCTCAACGACGAATATGTCGTTTTCAACCTCGACGACGGCACGATCGCCGGGACAATCCCGACCGGTACCAACTCGTGGGGTATCCCGACGGTAGCGACAATCGACATCGGCGGCTCGCCGACCGAAGTGCTGTTCCTCGCGGGTGGTGACACCCCGACGGTCAGCGCCCTCGCGTGGCCTTCGCTGGCGCCCATCTGGAGCATTACGCTTCCGGGTCCCGCCGGTCAGACGGCTCGCTTCGGCAACTTCATGGTCCTGAACGACGGTACAGACGACGTTCTGTTCTGCGCCAGTGACCAGGGCCGTATCCATGCGCGGTATGCGGATGATGGTACTGCCTACGCCGGTTGGGCCGGCCCGCTGGTTCTGTCCGGCTTCGCGCCGACGACCTCGCGGAACGGCGCCACCAACGGTGTCGATAACCTGTTCTACGGCGTTCGTATTGTCGGTTTCCTCGGTGACCTGTATTGCATCAACGCCTTCACCCGTGCCGTCGTCTGGCAGTTGTCCGCGGCGTCCGGCCTCCAGGCCGAGACGATCTACGGCCTGATAGCGGGCACGAGCGACGAAGGCTTCCGCAGCGGTGTCACCTACGAAGCCGCTGGTGGTGGTAACCCGCCGCGTGTGTATGCTAACTCGATCGTCTCGGGTGGCACCAACGCCGGCGTGTTCTACGTCATCGACGCCACGAACGGCGCTATTCTGGCAGCCAAGGCTGCGCACGGTTCCACCTATGCGCATCCGCTGCTCGACGCGAACGCGGTGTACATCCCGTCGTTCTCGACGTTCTTCACGCCGCCGTCGGGCGGCGATCTGATCGCCTACAACAAGGTCAACGGCAACGTGATCTGGGCCGCCTCATCTGCCGGTGAGCGCCCGTACCTGCGGTACTACACCGACGGTATCATGACCTGTGAGCCTGGTTTCCCCGATCAGATCTATGCATTTAACGAGACTGGATATCTCTCCTGCTTCGACGCGTCGACAGGTGAAGAGATTTTCCATCGTCGTATCGACTATCTTGCCGGCACCACGCCGGACAACGGCTTCATCAACGTGGGTTCGGGCGGCGCCATGGTCGCCGACACGATGGTCTTCGTTTCTAGCGAAGGCTCCGTGTTCGCGCTGGCCAAAACCGGCGTCAACCGTCCGCGTCTTGAAGTCCTGAAGTGGCGTGAGCGCGCCGGTGTTCCGTTCGGGACCAACCCCGACACCACGATCGTGTTTGAGGACATGCTGACCAACGCTGGTTGCGACGTCCTCGATCTGACCATGGTTGCGGATGAGGTCTCCAACGGCACCAGCGGCAGCGGCAAGATCCTCGGCAGTGGCGTACCCACGAAGTTGCTGGCCCGCTCGGCCTCGCTGGCCGACGGCATGACCGAAGGCTTCCGGATCGACGGTATGTTCGATCCCGAAACCAACGTGAAGTCGCCGGTAACCCGTGACCGCGTCAACACTGCCGCCACGGCTGCTCCGCCGTACCTCGTCGTCAGCTCGTACAACCTCTCGATTAACCCCGGTGAGGTTGCTGATATCGAAGTCCGTGTGGATCAGTCGCAGATCTCTCGCGGCATCTATCGCTTCTACCTCGAGCTGCAGAGCAACGATCCGGACTACTACCTCAATGACAACACGTTGTCTCCTGAGGTCTCGCTGTCCCTGATCGGTGGCTGTGCGATCGACACCACCACGCTGCATTTCGGCGTCGGCGGTGCGAACCTCCAGCTGGTTACCAATACCGGACGCGTTGGCGCGACCGGCGACTGGAACCCGCCGGATGGTCCGGGTAACTTTGCGATCGACGGCAACGACGGACTCTACTTCGGTGGCTCGTACGTCTACGGCGTCAGCCAGCGCCGCATTGCGATGAACTCCAACGACTGGACGACGGGTACGTCGCCGCTCGATGGTGAAGAAGCATCGTTTGTGTCGCTGCAGCCGGATCCGAACTACGTCTCCGGTGAGTGCAAGCCCGCTGTGGGTACGCTCACCGATGCTCCGGAATACTCGCTCGACGGCCTGACCTACTCGCCGTTCGGCGCGGTCAACGTCGTCTACTCGAGCTATCTGGATTCCGTCCAGAACTTCGAGCTTGACGGTGTCTGGAGCTGGGAGAACGTGACCAGCGATCTGGCCGGCGCCTTTGACAACGACTCCACCATGGGTCTGTATGTCAACGCCCGGACGATCGGTGTCGAAGACGCTCCGACCGGTCTGAATCTCGAGTACCTGAACAACCTGACCATCTGCGTGTTCGAAATCTCCGAGCGCAATGGTGGCACGGTTGATGGCTGGGCAATGGGTCACTACGCCGACTACGACATCGTCGTAAACGGCGGTACCATTGACTCGGTTAATTTCAGCCGCCCGATCTCTACCGCCTGGAGCTTCAACGTGGGTGGTTCGGACGCCATGGGTACGACGAAGATTCCGTTCGGCGGTCCGTATACGAACATGATCGGCGCCCGCGGTATCACCGGTATCTCCGGCGATCCGGGTGGCGGTTTCTGGGGTTACGATACGTACTGGGATTCGACCTATAAGTACATGGCCGAATACCCGATCGGTCTGAGCACAGTTCCTATGAGCTCAGGCGACGGTGAGGCTCACCACACCTTCGTGCGTGACGTCACCTTCGGTCCCAACGATACGTATACGTTTGCCGTGGCGCAGTGGGGCCTCTCCGGCGTGACCGGTAACGCCAACGCCGTGAATTATGCTCCGCTCGCCAATATCGCCAACAAGTTCGCCGGATTCGGTCGTGGTGACGTCAACGGTGACGACCTGTCAGACCTGGCAGACGTCATCTACCTGGCCAACCACGCCTTCCACGGCGGTGCCGGCCCGGTACCGTTTGCTCATCTGGGTGACGTCAATGCCGATGGCAACATCGACCTCTCTGACATCACCTACATGGTGAACTACTACTTCAACTACGGCCCGGCTCCGGTCGGCGATTGGGAGATCTAAGTCTAAACCGAAACCCTAAGTTCGGGATAGATCGGGAAGCGAGGAGCTTGCTCCTCGCTTCCTTTTTTTTGCCTGTCCGCCTGACGGCATGAAGCGTATAATAGGTCCTATGAACGACTCCGCAGAACAGCGCCAGCTGGCTACCCTGGTCCGCATGGTCGCCGATCTATTCGTCATCGACGCTACCTACCGTCGCGGACCCCGCTTCGAACTGGCCATCCGCCCGCGCTATGACTTCCAGCCGTCCGTCGCCGCTCTCACCGACCGGCTTGACTCCGCCGGATACACGTTTGAGATTCGTGGAGAACACGACGCGCTGACCCTGCTGGTGGACCCGTACCGCCGCCTGCGTATCCCCCGACTGAATGTTATTCTCTTTATCGCAACCGTGCTGTCGGTCTACATCATTCCCGTCGTATTCCGGCAGTTTGCGTTCGTCGAGTCGTGGGAAGAACTGTGGCATGCCGTCCTCGCGGACCTCGCCGCCGGCAAAGGCCTGGTGTTCACCGCGGCGCTGATGTCGATTCTGTTGGTACACGAGATGGGTCACTTCATGGCCAGCCGACGGCGTGATATCGTCACGTCGTGGCCCTATTTTCTTCCCGCACCGAACATCATCGGTTCGTTCGGCGCGGTCATCAAATCCAAGTCTCCCTTCTGGAACCGTCGCGACCTGATCGAGGTCGGAGCGGCCGGACCGATCGCCGGCTGGATCGTCGCGATCGGCTGGCTGGTCCTTGGACTCACGCAGTCGTTTATTCTGCCCGGCGATCCGCTCCTGTTTCGCGATGTTGCCATGTCGTTCTCGCTGACCGGGGAGTCGATTCTGATGCAGACGCTGGTGCCGCTGCTGGTCGGGGTCGCCCCGGAAGGCCACCTGTATGCCTTCAGTGAGGCGGCGTTTGCCGGCTGGGTCGGACTGCTGGTCACGGCCATCAACATGCTGCCGATCGGCCAACTCGACGGTGGTCATATCACCTATGGGCTGTTCGGTCGCGACATCCAGCGCAAGCTCGCCTGGGCGGCCGTCGTCTTTCTCGCGGTGCTGGGGTATTACTCGATGATGTGGTGGCTGTTCGCGGGCCTCGGACTGATTTTCGGCGCGGCGCATCCGCCGACCCTCAACGATGAGTACCCGGTCGGCAAAAATGCGAAGATGCTCGGAGCGGCTGCTCTCGTGATTCTGCTGGTCTCGTTTACACCGATTCCGTTTCCGACACCCTGGTAGCGAGCGGAGCGATGCCGAGTGTCTCGATAAAACCAAGATCCTCGTCGCGTCCGTACAACTCGTTGAGATTCACCTCGCCCTCGCGAAGCAACTGCAGGAACACGTCGACCAGCGTCGGGTCAAACTGAGTACCACGATTATTGATTAACTCATCGACCGCCACCTTCAACGGTGCACCTTTGCGGTACGGCCGGTCGGACAGGATGGCGTCAAACGTATCCACCACGGCCAGCAGCCGCCCCTCGATAGGAATCTCTTCTCCCGCCAGCCCGCGCGGATAACCGTTGCCGTCGTAGCGTTCGTGGTGGGCGCTGATATAGGGAATGGCGGGCTTGAGCAGGTCGATCCCGCGAATGATTTTCAATCCGACCATCGGGTGACTGGTCATCGTCTCGAGTTCTTCCGGCGTCAGCCGGTCGGCTTTGTTGAGGATAGAGTCCGGCACACCGATTTTGCCGATATCATGCAGCATGCAGCCGACCACGAGGTTATCGATCGCTTCCCCTGTCCACCCGATACGCCTCGCGACAAGCATCGCCAGTTTGCTCACGCGGTCGGTGTGCCCTGCCGTACAGGCGTCTCTCGCTTCAATGGCGTTTGCCAGAGCACGGATCGCCTGCATGTATGACTGCTGGACGTCCTCGTACAACAGGTTGTTGGCGATCACGGACGCGGCCGAATTGGTCAGAATCGACAACGCATCGAGTTCCCCCGGACGGACCCGGTCAAAGCGGCTGATGATCAGCAGGTTGATGACGCCGTGAAGCCGCTTGTGGATGAGAATCGGCTGTGATATGAGCGACTTCACCATCGGATGACCGTCGAGCGTTACGTGCTCGGTGCGCACGACCGGCTTGGTGCTCTTGCTGCAGTTGAACTGCAACAGCAGCGTGTCGTCGAGCACGGTCGCGAGCATCGATTCGTCATCGCAGTCGTACAACTGGCGCACCGTCTCGCCCGTTTTGGGGTTGACTTCGAGAACCGATGCTGCGGCCGCGTCAAGCTCGGTCTTGCACGAAGCCAGCACCATCTGGAGGTGCTTCTCGATATGAATACCCGTACCGAATGCATTGGCGACCTTCAGAAACTCCACCTGGCTCTTGAGGGCGAGGTTGTCGCGCCGAACTTTTTGATGAGCCAGGCCCCGCCGGATGGCGGCCTTGAGCGCATCGAGCTTGAACGGCTTGACCAGAAAATCGTAGGCGCCCTTCTTGAGTACCGATATGGCGGTCTGAATTGTCGGGTGAGCCGTCATCAGGATGATGATCGCGTCGCTGTGGTTTTCCAGCGTCGTCTCCATCACCTGCACGCCGTTGAACTCACCGATCACGAGATCGGTCAGGACCAGGTCGACCGGGTTTTCGCGGATATGTGCCAGAGCCTGTGCCGGATCGGTGTACGACACGACGTCGTAGTCCTCGGTCCCGAGTGACTCAACGACGATCTTGCAGATATAGATCTCGTCGTCGACCACCAGCACCTGCGGTCTGAGTTTATTCATCCAAGATGCCCTTTCCCGCCATAGCTTCTCCGATTCTTATCGGACGGCTTGAGGAAAGGACCAGATGGCTCGGGATATCTGTGTAAAATTTGCGCTGGGATATTCGCAGACTATGCGCGCGTCGCCATAGCGTCTGCCATGTACGATGAGCGAACCAGCGGCCCCGCAAAGACCTGTCGGATTCCGACAATCCGGGCCCTCTCCGCCAGGCGGTCAAACTCCTCAGGAGTAACATATCGGTCAACCGGCAGGTGGTCCTTCGATGGAGACAGGTACTGGCCTATCGTCAGCATCGCCACCCCGGCAGCGTGCAGATCGTGGAAGACCGCAGCGAGCTCGTCGGTCGTCTCGCCCAGTCCCACCATCAGGCCGGACTTGGTCCGCGCGCCAAACTCCCGCGAAGCCCGCGCGAGCAAATCGAGCGACCGATGATAGTCGGCGCCGGGTCGAACCGCCGGATACAGCCGGGGAACGGTTTCGACATTGTGATTGAAGATGTCGGGCCGCGCGGCCATGACGATTCCAAGGGCATCCGGCTGATTACGGAAATCCGGCGTGAGAACTTCAATCGTACACCCCGGGCGACATCGACGGATTTCACGAATGGTCTCGGCAAAATGCCCCGCCCCGCCGTCGGGAAGATCGTCACGGGTCACCGAGGTGACCACCGCGTGGCGCAACTGCATGCGCGCTACAGCGTCGGCCACCAGTCGAGACTCTTCGGGATTTAGTCCTGACGGGGTACCCGGAGACACGTTACAAAACCGGCAGTTGCGCGTGCAGACGGGTCCCATTATCAGGAAGGTAGCCGTCCCTCGGTTAAAGCACTCCCCTCGATTCGGGCAGTTCGCCTCCTGGCAGACCGTGAACAGGCCGCGTTCGCGGAGCAGCTCGCTGACTTCGCTGAACCCCTTTCCGGAGAAAGCGCGTACTTTGAGCCACGACGGCTTGCGCCGTGGGTCAGCTTTCTGGTGCTGGTCGTCAATCGCCATTCTCTGCCTGCCTCGCCCGTCGATAGAACCCGCGGACCGGAGCCGCGTTCCACCGGTCATTACATAGATCAAGAAAAGCGCAAATCGCTCGATAATCAAGACATAGGAGTATTTTCCCGGATAAAAGGAGATATCCCCATGCGGCTCTACCGGTCCATTCAAGCTCTGGCAATAGTAATTCTTTTTGCGGGTGCAGTCTGGCCCGCAGAAAAACGCGCGGGCCGGGTCGAAAAAATCGGGGAATTCTCCCCCACCGACATTCGTATAGCGCAACGGATGGCCACCGCGGATACCTGCATTGTCCGTTCCGATGCCGGCATCATCATGCGAATCGACGGATGGGTGATCGGGCAGGAATTGTACAAGCAATACCTCGATCCGGCCGCGTCCTGCGAAAACCCGTATCCGTTTTCAGTGCTCGAGATCAACATGCCGATGATTTTTGACGCACCGGGCGACATCGTGGTTTCCGTTGACGTCGAAGCAGCCGACCTCACCGATCCCACATGCCCGGTGCCCGGCCAGCTCATTGACTCGTCGGTCTGGTGGCAGTATACGATCCCCGCCGCCGGGCTTTACAATATCTGGGTGCCGCTGGATGAACCGGTCGTGGTCAACGGACCGTTTTTCGCCGGATTCCTTATCTCCAACACACTGACCATGAACGCCGCCGTGCTCACCGACACCTCCCGCGTTCCCTGCGTCTCGTACAACATCTGGGACTCGGAAATCGGCTTCGTCGATCTTGGGCAGTACATCTACGACGACGGCCAGTTCTATTTCGAATGGCCCGGACGACTCGTCCTGTATGCGTCGGGCGTCCCCGGCGGCAACGATTCGGGAACCGATCCCCTGCCGCAGCTCGAATGGGTGTCGCCGGCCATCGACGATTCCGTGCTGTACGAGTCCACTGAGTTGTGGGCCGTAGAGACGTCGGGTTCCCGGATCGTTGACTACGTCATCTTCGAGTTCAATAGCGGATCCGGTTTCCAGAGTATCGGGATGGTCTACGACGGCGTGGCGACCACCCGCAACGGCGTTGACCCCGCGACTCCGTCGGCCGGGTACAGCCTGCCGTGGAATTTCGCGAGCCTCCCGGAGGGACCATGCACGATTCGCGTCACGGCTATCGACACGCTGGGGCGAAGCTCGTCTGTGGAGCGGGTTGTGATACTCGAGCCGACCCCACCCATCCCGTACATCGTAAACCCGTCGCCGTGGAGCACATTCTGCTCCAGCATTCACTTTTTCGTCAACTGTTCGGACGAAGACATTTCATCCGTGGAGTTCAAAGGCCGTGCGATCCCCGACGATTTCACAATCGGGCTGTATGAGGTCGACCAGACCCTGCTCGGCGACGTCGATCACGACCCGTACGACGGCAACTCGATTGCAAACGGCGAATTCGGCGAGTACTATTGCGGCCCGGCGGCCGCTGCCGTCGCCATTCAGGAATGGTATGATCGCGGCTACACCGAATTGATGCAAAGCGGCGCAGCCACCCTGGGCATTGCGGCCGTTGCCGAATCGCTAGCCGTGATGTTCCAGACGCGGGCCAACGAAGGAACGCGCGACGACCTGCTCGTCCGGGGTCTGCAGCAGTGGATTGCTGCGCACGGCGGGCGCGTCTCTGTCGACTTCAAGCGCAGCCCGAAATACGTCGGGCTCCGCACGTGGGTACAGGATGACGAGCGCGTGGTCCTGCTCGGATTGGGAGGAGATCCCGGGCTGTGGGTAGCCGTCGACGGGTTCCTCGACTGGGAGACGGCGCCCAATACCTATCTCGTCTCCATCATGAATCCCCTGACCGGATCCGTCCAGGACGTGCCGTTCCGCGAAAGCGGCGGTGTCACCGAAATGCAAATCACCGGAGAGTGGCACTCGGTCGATCTCATGGTTTCTCTGCTGGCGCCGGACTGGTCGCTCACCCGCGCCCTGCTCGGGAAGGACCTGAACGGCGCCGACGGCTGGTCGTATCTGTGGACGCCCCATCCCCTCACCGAGGGCGACTGGTTTTTCATGTGGGCGGCGACCGAAGACGCGAACCGGTACGCCGGGCACACCAGCGTGCTCATGCAGTACATTTGTGAGAACACCTTCAGCGCCGGCGACTACAACGGCGACGGTGGCGCCGACATAGTGGATCTCTACTACATGATCCAGTACATCACGCTGGGCGGCCCCGCGCCCGCAGGCGGACCGCAGCGCGCCGACGCCAACTGCGACACCTACATCAACATCGCGGACATCGTGTATTTCATGAATTATCTCTACGGGACAGCGTCCACCCCCTGCTACTGAGCCCGTCTGCGCCCGATTGTGTATGCGTTGTCAGGCCGATACGCCTGACAACACATACCGGGCACGTCGTCACCCAGCCCACCAGCACGCAGGCTGGGTGATCCGTCAGCGCCGTGCGGCCGCTGCATGGACAGCGCGTACCGCGATATCCGGCGCGATGCCGGTGATCGCAATCACCACGTCCACCGCCTCCTGCAAATGCTCGAGCCACGCCTTGTCGGGATAACGATTGCGCAAATCGTCGATCGCCTCACCCGCGATCGCCGCGATGTACTCGGCGTATTTTTGTCTCTTCCCTACCTGCAAGAAGGGAATTACGTACTTGTTGGCGATAAAACCAACCAACGTCAGGGCAATCGATCCAAGAATGCCCAGCCATCCACCATCTGACAAAATGAAATCCATGGTTCCTCCTGTACACTGAACACAGTCAACCGGCCGTCACTCGTCGGACCAGTCCAGCCGCCACGACGACTGATCGGGAACGATAACCCGCTTCCGCAGAATCGTTCCGCCGGCCTGTACGATCGACACCTCGTATCGAGTATCCGGCGGCAGCACGGCTGCCGTCGGTATGACGTCAAGGGCGAAGTATCCGTCGGCGTCGGTGGTCGTTGATACGGACGCCGGAGATACAAGCACGGTGCCCGACCTCACCGTACCCTTCGGCAGCGCCGCCGTGACCGTCACGCCGCCCAGCGGGAGCCCGTCAACACCATACACGTGCCCGTACACACGGCAGAGATCGGGCGAAACCGGAGCGCCGGGGTCGAACCACGATGCATACACCGTGTCCTCGTCGGTCTCGGCGAGCGCCACGGTATCGAGGCCCGTGAACGTGTATCCGGAGACAAACGCCGCAACCACGCAGCTGTCCGCATCGAGGTGAAACGTGATGGCGCCGTCGGCCGCCGTCCGTCCGACCGCAAGCAGGGCCGCATGAGACACATCGTGAACGGTTATGCCCGCATACGGAATGACGGCGTCGCGAGTCGAGTCGTACGAAATCACCGTCAACACATGTGCGCCGGTTCCGGTCGACAGAGCCGACACGGGCGCATCCAGATAATCGCCGAACGTGGCGTGGATCTCGTGATTCGCCTGCGGTGTATTCCACACCCACCCGGCCACCGCCGCGGAATCGATCGATCCCGCAGATCCCTGGTAGGCCGCCGTATCCTTGAGCATCGCGCCCATCCCGGCCGATATGCGTGAGCTGTCGCACTCCCAGAATTTCTCGATGGCGTCGTCGGAGAATTTCGACGACGACAGCGCGCTGCCGGCTATCTTGTACGCCGTGATTGCGTAGTCCTGGATTTTACCCGCGCTGATCGCGCCGTCGCCAAGCTGCTGATTACCGATCGCGGCTACACCGATTTCTCCGGCGTCCAGCGTACCGACCACGTTCGTGAGATCGACGCCGATTCGATCCGTTGACACCAGCGTTGATGCCTCGCGCCGGATCGTATCCCCTATCGGGATGCGGTCGGCCAGCGATGGCATCAGGACGAACGAAAACGACGCCGCACCATCGAGGTACTCGGCCCCCGCGCCGTCAAGCGTATCGACTGCGATCACGATTCCGGCGTACGTGCCGCGACGACCACCGGCGTCGATATCCGCCACTGCTTCGGCCCATCGATAGACCCGCCGACCGCCGACCAGCATCGATGATATCTCTGCGGCGCCGATGGCGTACGACGCCCCGAAAACGGGTTCGCCGCTCGGACCGAACAGGGCGACATAAAACGAGTCCGCGGCCGCGACATTGCCGATCGAATCGGTCACCACAAACGCCACCGTGAGCGAGTCCTCTGCGGTTCCCTCATCGGCGGTGTTTGTGACGATAGCAACATTGGCTGCCATCGACACGGCGCACACCGCCAGGCTCATAACAAGCAACAGAGAGCGTTTCATATCCTGCCTCTATAGTTGGCCGAGTCGACGGCGTCGCCCGGCATAAGCCTGACCGCCGTCATCGGTTTCGTACGTGACGTACCAGGACATGCGACGGTCCTGGTGATCGGTGACGCTCCAGGTCTGCGCCAGTGTGCCGCCGCCGGATGCGTCGTCCGACCGCGCCCCGATATCCGTGTCATACTGCGCTCGCACGCTGCTTCCCGATACGCCTCCGACCGCGATACAGTACGTCCGGCCGCCGATCATGGAATGCGACACAACCGATGAGACATACCATTGTGCCGGGGCGCTGTTCTGAACCGCAATCGTCACCGGCGCCGCCAGTCGCTGGTCCGGCTCTCCGGCAGACATGTCGTAGGCCGCCATATCTATGGTCCGGGGATTGTTGTACGTGTAGCACGAAAAGTGATAGGTGACAATCCGATCCGCTGCCGATGCTTCGTGCACGTCGACTATATTCGCGCACGCGGCATCCGTCGCCAGCGAAATGTTGCTGGCGCCCACTTCCGTGCACCCGAATGTCGGATCGATCGTAACCGGGTATCGTGCCGACACCAGGAACGACTCCGGCGCGTTGACAATCAGCAGGTGCGACACGGTATCGACAGCCATTTCGCACCAGACCGTGTCGCCGCCGGAGTCCCACGCTTTCGGTCGATAGATGTGGCACACCTTGCCCGTGCCGAATATACGTGCCGGGTTACCCGGGTCCGATTCACGAGGCATCTTACCGGCATAATAAACGGCGTACGATCCGACCACGCTGTCCGGGCGTTCGGCGCCCTCCGCACTGTCCGCCGCCGACAACGGCCCCTGGTACAGGAAGCGCACGCCGTGGGAGCGCAGTCCGAATGCCAGCCGACCCGCCGGCGGTGGAGTCGCCAGGACGATATTCCACTCAAGCGCGCCGTCATCGCGCACGAACACATGGTGCGTGCATGACTGTGCAACGACCGCCGCAACCGATGACTTCGTTCCCGCCGACCGAACGAACACCTCCGACGGCGCCGAATCGCTCGAATCAAAAACGACCGAAAAAGACCCGCCGCCGTCCCATCCGCTGATCGTCAAAGCAGGCGACTCACTGTCGCCTCGCGACCGTTCCAGCCGCGCCGCCAGGTTACGAGACAGCGCCATCGCGCCGAACCGTCCGCTGTCAAGCCGCCACTCTGCGAATGGCGCGTTGCCCGATGAGTCGGTCGCAGGCGATACGCAGATCGCGACCACGAGAGTAAGCAGTGTGCTGATGCTCCCGCTCATGTCGACGCCTTCTTTCGTTCGGTCCGCGCTGCCGTCGCCGACGCCTCGGGCAGCGCGACTGGCAGCTTCTCCTGCCTGATCTTCTCCACCATTTTCCAGAATTCCTTCTGGCTGGAGTGATCCGGCATCAGTTTGTAGCGAAGATGTATCATACGAATCAGGTCTCCCAGTTTGGTATGTTTGCTGACTTCGGACTCTATCTGCTCGAGCATCGCATCGATCAGCGTGTCGAGCTTTTCGATTATCCTCTTTGACTCCGCGGAGTCGACTGCCTGAGTGTCACTCATAGGCCGAGTTCCACGATGAGCAGGTCCGCCACGACCGGACCCGGCGAGAGCGACTCACGCGCAATCACGAACGATTCGTCGGATTCGGGCGCGGTGACGAAGACCGCGTATTCCGAACGCGATCGCGGTATCACCCTCGGCGCCCGGATCGTCGACGGCAACCGGTTGCCGCGGTGATCGATGAGCGAGTCAAACCGAACTTGCTGCCGATCGGCGCCGACCTCCATCGTCTGGTAATAGACGCCCCGCTGACTGCCGATTGTCTCGGCGATCAGCATCCCGAGTCCGACACTGTCCGCGGCGCCGTACACCATCACACCCGGCACGAACCAGACCCGCCGAGCCGTCACACGTTCGAGTGCTGACATAAGCGTTACCTCCTAGCTGCGGACGGGTGGGTGCAATCCACCCACCGCGGGCCGAAATTCCCGGAGCCGTTCCTCGGAGCGCGCGGCGTAATCGTCGGCCAGTTTCATCCAGGCCGGCGCGAGCCGATCGCCCCCGCCGGCACCGAGCGCCCGCGACGCTGCCGCGCGGCAAACGATCGCAAGAGCATAGTACGTCGCTGCGAGACTCAGACTCGGATCGGCGCCGAACTCCCTCCCCGGATCAACCGAGCGCTCGATCACACCGTTGGCCTCGGCCGTTGCGGTTTCCACGATCTCGTCGGCGAAGCTTGCGTACACCGGGCGATAGTCCACGAGCACCAGCTCTCCGTTCACTATCCGCCCCGAAACGAGCCTGCGAATGGAACCGTTCTCGGCGTCGAGGTGAAAGTCCGTGTCCCGTTGATACGGCTCATACGAACCGTACCAGACGGTCACCGGGGAGCCGTCGACAAGCTCGCCGTCGGTTCGCACGACAATCTTCCCGTGGATATAGTCAACGGTGTAATCGATATTCTCGCGGTAGACGTGGCCGAGTGAACTATCGGATGCGACTACAACGCTGCCGACTTCCAGGTCACTCGCTCCCACCGACACCGGCACCGGCCCAACGACGAGCGCGACACGAGTCAACTGCGATGACCGTCGCCCCTTGACGGCAACTGAAACCGGATCGATCGCTCCGCCGAACAGCCGTATCCACTCTGTGCCGGTGAGAACCACCGCCTGATTGTACACGGCGTCAGCAAGAGGGCGATTGTCTACCAGGTGGGATCGCACCTGTTTGATCGATGCATACGACACGACATCACCTCCCTGCCCGCATGGCCTCTATACCGGAGACCATATTTGCCCGTGTTCCCACCGGGGCGGTCGTGTACGGCGACACAACCTCCACCTTGATCCAGAAGCCGGCGACCCCGTTCACCGTTGACTTCTGCCAGTCGGCCGGAAGAGAAGCATAGTCCGGCCAGACCCAGAGATCGAGTTCAGACGCATCGAGCGCCGGCGGTCCGCCATACGGAACAACCCCCCGCCACGAGGCGCCGTCCCAGTAGCTGACACTCACGGTTCCCCCCGCTCCCGGTGTGCTCAGCGTCAGCCAGACATAGCGAAACGGCCGCCCTGCGGCGAAAAACACCGCGTCCCCCGGGCCCCCGAGGAGAGCCGATGACTGCGGGTGAACCATATCGCCCGACTGCACGCTGCGCGCCGCTGACGTGACATCGGCAAACGACGCCGTGGCGCCGTGATAACAGAATACCCGGTCGAACTCGCCGACTCGCGCGTCAAGCAGCGCGGCCTCGCTGAACACGCCGTTCTGCCGACGCAGCGAGTACGGCTGCGCGTGCCCGACATCGATTGAGCGCACAAACGTGATGATCGGTTCGGGCCCGGCCATCGTCAGTTGTATGCCCGTCGCTCCGCTCTCCGGGATGGTCACGGCGGGACCCCAGTGGGCTCCGTCGAACTCCCGGTAATACAGCGCCGCGGCCGCCCATGCCGCCGATGGATTCCCGTCGGTGCGAAGCGCGCAGTCGAACGTGCTGCTGCACTCCGCACCCGATACAATCGTGACCGCGTCGGTCCAGCTCCCCGATGGCAGCGGACGACTGCGATGGCACAGATAGTCGCTGGCGTAGTAATACACGGCGTGCAGCCGGCTCGGACCGGCCAGCACCTTCACCGTCGCCAGCATGCCGCCGCTGTGTATAATCTCTCCCGAATCGCCCGCTCCGGCGCCCCACGTTGCGCCCCCATCGGACGAGCTTTTGACATGTATGTGACGGACCGGCGGATCGGTCAGCCGGACCCAGCCCAGCCACAGACAATCCGATAAGTCGATCGCCACCGACGGCGATGAATTGATATCGCCCGCAAACACCGTTACCGGAACGCCCGGCTGCCAGCCGGTCTCGGTGAACGTGAGGCAGACGTGCATGACGTTCATCGATGACTGCTCGATAAACGCAAGGTGGATATTGTTATCCGAATCCATCGCCGCTGAGAACCCGGCGTCTCCGTCCACCGAGGACCAGATCGCCGCAGGCGTGGACCAGTTCACGTACGGCCCGTCCGACCACGAACAGTTCAGTGTGGTCGGACTGGAAAGAAAAACCGCCACCCGCCTTCCCGCGCGAATGCCCGTCTTCACCTCGAGCAGGCAGGCGGCCTGCAGCCCTCCCAGCGGCTGTGCCGCTGTCGTGAGCGCTAATCGCGTGTGCATGATACTCCCCGGCAAACCGGGGCCCGGTCAAGCCGGGGCCCGGTCAAGCCGGGCCCCGATCTGCTCACTCAAATACCGTGTCGAGAATCACCGCCGCATCCTTGATGACCTTCGCATACGACACGGATTCCGAGATGACCGCTTCCTCGAAGCGCTGCTCGATTATCTTGTCGTACTCGATCACCAGCGGCTGCGTGACAACTTCCTCGATCGCAAAACGAGCGTCCAGCCCGATGACATAATCAACCGGGACTTCGTCCGACCGCACCAGCTTCGCCCCCAGCGGACTGAACAGATCACCGCTGCGCTGGAATCGGAACCCCGCCATCGGATCCTTGAATTCGTCCATCGTCAGGATCGTCTTCAGCGTGTTGATATGACAAACCAGTGTATTCATCTCGAACGGCGCGAAGCGTGCCCACAGCGAGATCAGGTCGTCGTAGGTAAGCGCCCCGCTCGCCGCGCCTGTCACGATCGCGGCGGCATTGTCGTTGCCGTCACCGTTGATCAGGCAGTTGACGATCATGCCGATCTTGTCCGTCTGCATCTTGAAGCCGATGTACCACAGCAGGACGCGGAACTGCGAGGTCGTGCGGTACCGAAGAGCCTTGTAGCTGGCTTTCAGCGCCAGGCCGTAATCGCCGACCGTGATCGCATGGCGCTGCTCGGTGACGATCAGCGCCGGAACGTTCGCCCCTTCGCCGACCGGGCGAAGCGAAAATCGGGCGTCGTCGTCGGTATCGATGAAGAACGGCGTATAGCGATTGCTCGCGATTGTCGTGGAATTGGCGATGAGCTGCGCCAGCTCCGGACGCATCGCCTGCCCGCGCTTGATCTCCCGCATGATAAACTCGGGAATCAGGGACGGGGCCTTCTGGTAAAACTGCTCCACCGTGGTCGGCGCCTTCCCCGACAGGCGTACGCCCGCGAGGGCCAGTTGCCGTTCGAACGCATCGAGCGCGGACCCCACCGGCGACGGATCATACTCGTCGCACTCCAACAGTTCGGTCAGCGTCATGCCCCGGCTTTCCGCATCGAGATACAAGTCCCGGTCCACCGTTATGTCCGCCGTCCGGGAAAGATCGACCGGCCCGGCCTGCGGCGCCGGAGCGCCGGACTGCAACCGAACGGCCGCCGATTCGAGAAACGAAGCAAAGTCCATTGTCACTCCCTCCTAGTTGAGAAGAAGAACGCAGTTGGTCGTGCCGTTGATACTCAGCACGGTGCCGCGCCCGATATTGCCGCCCGCCGGATCGCTGCCGGCAAGAGCCGGCGCCTGGCGTACCGCGCCCCCTGCCGCCCCGACAACCCGGTTGCCGACCAGCGGATACGCCGGGGCTACCGGCAAACTGCAGATGCCGCCGATCTGGACCGTGGCGACACGCTTGCCCGTATCCGCATCGCTCAAGCTCAGGCTGATCAGCTTTCCCAGCACCTGGGCCCCGTCGCCCGCAGGGCCCACTTCATAGCTGCCCGTCAGCGCGACGGCTGATCCGATACTGTCGTCGGTGAGGTCGTCGATACCGCCGGTCTGCGAAATTGTGAATGTCGCCAGCACCGGAGCTATCGTCTCGAGATTCTGTTCGCGAATGGTCATCCATTCCTCCTTCGTAAATACTGTATCCCCATTTGGGATCGTGTGACGTGCCGGGTTGCATCCCGCGTGGCACGGATATGGCCTCAATGGCACATTCGTTTGCTTTCTTTAGAGGAAATCCCGGCACTTGTCCGCAGGCAGCCCCCGGGAGGGCGTCTTCACCTGCAACAGTCCGAAACTCGACGGGAAATTGTCACGAAACCGAGCGGCGGCGCGGCGATAACACTCCAGCAGCTCGATCGTCGACTTTGACGACAGCTCCAACGTGGTATCAACCGCCTCCTCGCGACCGCCCCTCGTGCGGGCAACGGCGGAGATGGCCTTGAGCATTCCCGCGATGCGCGCTTGGTAATCCGACCGAAGCGCCGCCAGGTCCGCGGACACGGCGGCCGATTCTTCCAGCGTGGCTGCCGCCCGTGCGATCGTATCACGCAGCTTGTCGAAATCGATACAGGACAGGCTGTCCGGCCCGATCTCTGCCGCAAACAACCGTAGTTCCGTCGCCAGCGCGTTATTTGGTTCCACCGTCGTGTCCTCCTTTATCTTCGCTCACGTAATATTCGATCCTCGCCAACCGGCGTTCGACCTCGCGCGAAAATTCGTAAAACTGCTCCCTCGTCACCGTACCCTCGCGAAGTATTACCTCCAGGTTGGTGAGTTTTCGCTCCAGCGTCTCCACCGTCACCGCCTCCGCCTTTGCCGCCAGCTCCAGCCTGATCGACTGCACCGTCATGAAGTACCCTCCCGCGAGACCCAGCGCGAGCACCAGCATATGCAGTAACTGCCCGCCCAGACGGATTCCCCTGATGACCGGATCACGAGTCATGTGTTCCTCCCTCTCGTTCTCCTCCCGATTCGTGTCGATAGACCAGCGTGCACCGCCGGCCGTCGAGCGTAACCTGCCGGAAACGGTAGCTCCCCGCGAGCGGGCCATCAAACGTCACCGCTGCCCCGTCGCCGGTCGTCGAAAACTGAACGGTGCGTCCCGTGGCGATCGGCGTGCGCCGCCTGCAAGTGTCGGGCAGCGTTCCAAGCGACTCGGCGATGAAGCGCGCTCCCTTCTTGAACCGACCGACATGGAACTGGTGAATCACGAGGTGACGAGACGTGCCGGCGCTTACGATACGCAGATAGGCCCGCCGCTCATGTGCCGCCTGGTACAGCTCGTAGCGGTCGCCGTCGCGTTCCGTCAACTTCTGTGGAAGTATGTGAAAGCTCTGGTTACGCCCGTTTCCGAGAGGCTGAACCTCCACGCCGCTCGCCGTCATGATTTCCCGCGCCGACACAGCCAATGAGCTGCGATCGGTGAAGCGATGCGGAATCATTCTCGCCGGCGCTCCCGGTATAGGCGTCGGTGCCGCCGTCGGCACTTCCCGCGACGTCGGCAACAGGTGCAGGACCACGCGGCGCACCGGCGATGTGTGCCCGGCGAGATACGCGACGAGATCGCCAACGCTGCACCGATCCCGGCCGCGATAGCCCACGAGCCTCCCGGAGACACAACCGCCGCCCAGCGACGACAACGCCGCATTGACGGGCGCAAGCCTCTCGTTCTGTACCGCTATCGTGGCGTCGACCGGACGACACACCGGACGGCCCTTCACCCGGCCGATTCGACAATGCAGCGCGTCATAATGCGGGATTACCAGGTAGGTATCGGTCGACGGAAGATCGGACAGAGACAGCGGCGCCGTGTCCTCCATTGCCTCGACAGTCGCGTTTTCGTCCGAAAACTGCCGAAGATCGCGCGTAAACGACGTCCCGGGAGTGGCCCCACGGTATACCAGTGACGTCTCCAGGACCCGCTCGATCTTGCGATAGTTGAAATGGCACGGCGTCGAAACCCCGTCGACTTCGTACTGCTCGAGCGGTTCATGTTCGCACAGGCGTATGTCGCGCCCGCATATCGAACACTCCGCGAATGAAAACGTGAAACCGATCGAGCACTCTTTGATTACGCCGCCGTCGATGTTCTCGCGAAGGCTGTCGGCGCCGTCGGCGCTCCGCAACCAGTAGAAGTACGCCTTCACCCATCGTTCAGAATTGCGCTCGACTGTCTCTGCGTGAAACGTGCGGGCCAGCGGCAACTTGTCCTTGCGATGACCTGCCAGCACCGGCGAGTCGATCAGCAGCGCCGACAGGCGATCGTGTTCGTCAGCGGGAAATCGACCCCCGAAACTGTTGACGCTGTCTGAGACCACATACATCGCGCGGATGTAAACGTCAGACGGCGTCAACACAACGGGCGGATTAATATTGCGATTGATCCGGTCCACTATCTCATTGCATTCTGAGACATCGGGTTCGGCGAGCCGGGCGGTTATTCGACCAAGTCGGGCTGTCATATCACCTCCTGCGATTGGGTTCACTAAAGCCGCCCGTCCCATTTTTTCCATCGATTCTATCTCAAAATTGCGCAGACGATTGCGCAGTGGGTACGGCAGTAGGTACCGGTTTAAACTCAGTCGTGGACG
Source organism: Candidatus Zixiibacteriota bacterium (assembly GCA_034003725.1). NCBI lineage: Bacteria > Pseudomonadati > Candidatus Zixiibacteriota > Candidatus Zixiibacteriota bacterium. The sequence goes on along the minus strand of JAVEYB010000009.1, from coordinate 34,308 downwards.
TATAAGCCGATATTTATCAATGGCTTGGATAGGGAGTAGGTACGAATTTGTCAAACTGGGCACTGCAGTTGCTCAAATGGTCTTACAGACAACGTGGAATCGACAGGAAACTTTTAAGGCAGGTGTGACTAATGGTCGTGTATCGGCGCACATCAAGCGCATGGCTGAAGTGGGTACTATTTATCGTCGTCTTTGTGCTGGGGATGACGATGACGTTCACGGATGTCTATGGAATCGGCGTGAACAATGGGCGTGATCGCATCGACTCCCAGAAGGACAACCCGCGTCATGCAGCGGAGAGCGACAAGGCCGCTCCCTCGCCAATCGATAACCCACCTGTCCATGAGGACCCGCCCGTCGCGGTTCCGGAACCGGCAACCTTCCTCCTGGTGGGAGCGGGGCTCGGCGCTGCCTATCTGGTTCGGCGCCATTACGGGAACAAGTAAAAGACTTTCCCCATCCCACCTCCCTTCCGTACCCTGTAGTCTCCCGCTACAGGGTACTTTTTTTGTCTCACGCCCGTCCTACTCGCGGGCCGACAGGCGGCACATCCCGGCCGGCCAGCGGCCACAAAGCCAGCGCCAATGCCATAAGCGCGTCGCATTCGCTGTTATCGTCCCATCGCGCGCCCCGAAGCTCATCCTCGAGAGACCAGATCCGCCCCGGACCGTCCGGCAACTCCCATCGTTCGTATCCGATCGCCCGCCGCGCGTGGAACAACTCGACATTGGTCAACAGCTCTGCTTTCACCTGCGGCGTGAATATCACCGCCTGAGGTTTGAAATTGTCGAGGTGCTGCGTGATGACGTCTCCCAGCCCCGTCGCGTCGATAACCAGCCGCCCCGGATATTGCCGCTGACGCTCGGCGATCCGCGTGATCACTGCCGGCCAGTCGTAAAGCCGAATCCGCTCCAAACACACGACACGGGCGCAGCCATCGATAACTTCCACCGTCACGCCGACCGTCGCCGTGCGCTTGCGAGCCAGATCCCAGCCGGAAATGTACACCGGCGCCCGCCCTGATGCAGTCTGCAGACCGCCCGCTCCGAGCCGAAGAGCGTCGTCGATATACGCCCCGGGAAGTATCTCTCCACCCGCGTCGACAAACTGCCCCTGGATATTCTGCTGCAACCGCCGCTCCGTGAAATGCCTCACGCGCTCATCAAGATACCCTTGCGATATAAAATTGTTCTCGCGGCTGTCGCCGCACTGGAAGTACCCCGGCCGCGCACCCTCCATTATCTCCCGCGCGCGCCGATACAACCAGTTCTTCCCGTTCGGCGTCGACACCAGATCGAGCCGCCCCCCGCGATCGGCCAGGCGCATCAGGATCACTTCTTCCACCACGTATTCCGGATGAGGCTCGAACGCGACTTCATCGAACACAAACAGGTCGTAGTCGTTGCCCAGCAGATACTCGCCCCTGTTTTGCGTCGACCTCGCCTCGATCGTCGCTCCGTTGGTGAGTCGCAGCAGCGGAAACGGCGTGCGCGTCACGGTCGCGATCAGCGGTTCCAGCCATGCCGATTGCCGGGCGAGTCGAAGCGCCGTGTCGAATACGATATTAGCCTGATCCTGCGTGATCGATGCCGTCACCGCCCGGTAACGCCCGGCCCGGTCATACACGAGCGGCCGAGGACGATAGAGCGCGTGGTGCAGCAGCTTGACCGCCGATACGAACGACTTCCCCCAGCGATTACCGGTGACCAGCACGTTCTCGCGGCCGGTGGAGCGACGAAGCCATTCCGCCTGCCCGGCATGCAGGCCGACTCCCAGCGCGCGCCGTGCAAACCACTCCGGGTCGTCCAGTCCGCGTTCCCAGTCTTCCCGTGTGACCACCGCAACTACACGATCCGACATGCTTTCTCCCGAGCGGCCTCTTTGTCGATCAGGCCGGCCTCATACAACTTGAGTATATTGTCGATCTGACCCGCTTGTGTACGCACTTCATCGGCGGCACGATACGCAAACGAGTTGTCGAATCGATACGAGCATCGCATGTCGAAACCGCCCAGCGCCAGTTCGATATCGCCGATCCACTCCAAAAACCGCGCTACCTGCGTCTGAACCGACCGCACCTGCCGCATAACGATATCAAACTTGAAATCGGCCCAGGTCGTCGTCGATCCATAGGAATACCCGAGCAGAAACGGAGCGAGATTGGTCCCGGCGCAGATCTCTTCGATCATCGCCCGATGCGACATGAACCAGCTGTTGGCGATATCGCGACTGTGAGTCGGACCGATATACTCCACCTCGACATTGTCCCACGTAACCGGATTGTCATCGATCTCGCAGGAACGAATCATGTCGACCGTGGTGTCGAAGTAACGGTTGATGCGGTCGGTATACGCCGGGTCGGATTCCCCCGCCATCCGCTCCGGCGGCGTGATCTTGACATGCAGACGATGAAATCCGGCGTTGTGGCTCGATCGCTGCATATCCGACACCAGTTGCTGCTCGATATAACTCACGAACGGAACCGCCGTCAGCACCGATCGCCCCAGCGGACTCGCCGGACTGTCTGAAAGCGTGATGAGATAGAAATCAGGCCGTCGAAGATCTATTCGCCGGTTCTCCAGCTCGAGATACAATCCGACCGGCGATTTGTCGGCGTCTGCCTGCAGATGCATCGGATCCACCGGCACGAACTGATCGACCGACGATGCGTCCGGATGTACCGTCAAAAACCCGCCCACCAGACCGTCGCGAAACAACGCCGTCGTTATATCGGTAATCATCGTCGCCATCCCGACTCGTGAGCCCAGCGGATTGGCGTACAGCCGTTCCGACAACTCATCGAGACGCCCCTGCGCCCGTCGGCCTGCCGCGCCGCCGCCGTCGTCACGTACCACATACTGCCCCGGCGCGCCAACCAGCCGCGACCACGTCCAGATGCACGCGCTTATCGCCGGAACGTGATCCGACAAAAATCGATACAGCAGATACCGATATCGTCCGGTCGTAATATCGCGCGGCGTCCATTGCAGCGTCCGAACAAGTCGCTCGGCCGTTGAGAAAGCCTTCCGGGGCGGTGCAACATGCGCGGCTAAGGCCGGATACGCTCTTGCACCCTGCTGCGCGCTGTCATCACGTTTCATCTCTGACATGACTCCTCCTTTTTGACTAGCCGGAGCCGCCATTTTTACCTCTGAGTTGATAGGGATTTTGTGGTCGCCTGCATCGGAACGTGGCGCTAACCTGCCGTCCTTCACTATGGGAATCTCCCCACAGGTTGAACGCGAACATACACAGTGTGCAGTCGAAACGATAATGAACGCAGAAACCCCACTAACGATGGACCGGTCGAAGCCTGCTAAGCTGTTGCTCTGCAAGCCGGTATACCGCGATGCACCAACCCTGACCGGACGGCACCGTGTTTGCTTTCTTCAGTCATGACAACGTCTAACTACGTCCCGATGAAAGGTGGTCCTATGAAGAAAATTCTACTTGGCGCTGCCGTGGTACTGCTCGCGGCAAATGTCTCCGCGTTTGACTATCATTTCGATGTCTTCGGCGACGGCTCTTCACCGTTCGACCACAACAACAACTGGGCGCCGATCGACTACCCCAACGGCGTCGGCAGTCTCCCCTCCCCCGGCAATCTCGGCCCCGGCGGCGAGTCGTTTGACCTTGAAGGACTCAGGGTGCGCGAAACCAGAGACTTCGTGTACGTGGCCGTCGCCAACTCGTTTGGCTATCAGTCCGAAGCTTACATGAGCGGCGGCTGGAATCAGCAGTACCGCATCGGTGATCTCTTTATCGGAGTCGATGGCGGCGGATTCGGCAACGGCCTGGCCATCGATATCGCCGACGGCGCTAACGGCGTGCTCGGTACCACCTCGCTGATGAGCGTCAACAACAGCTGGAATCACATCTCCAACAAACCGGGCACCTACTATAACTACACCGACATCCGAAACACCGTCGGACCGTGGCAGGTTGGCGCCGATGCCTCAACGGTCGGTGATGTCTCGTTCATAAAGACGTTCGCGGAAGACTACGAGAACAACCCCATTCGCCCGTACAGCGGCGACACCTATGTCTGGGAATTCCAGATCTCCAAATCGCTTCTCGGAGATTTCCGCACCCTTGATTTCCATCTCACACTGGAGTGCGGAAACGACCTGATCGAGGAAACGTATTCGGCGGTTCCGGAACCGGCCACCATGATCCTCTTCGGCGTCGGACTGCTTGGCGCCGGTCTGGCACGCCGCAAAATGGGCACAGCGTAAAACGCACTGTTACTCACCTTTTTCCGGGACGTTTCAGAGCCGCTCCCTGCCGGGAGCGGCTCTTCCTTTTGCAGCGTGACCCCGGTCCGGTCCGTCTATAAACCGCTTGTCTTGCTCTGACCTGCCGTCTATATTCGCGTACGGTAATGACCCACGCCAACTTAACCGATAGACGAAATAATGAAACGACACCTGTTTCCGCTTGTGTGCGCGTTGATCGGCCCGGTGCTGATCGGCGCCGGTTGCGCTGAAAATCAGGCGCTCGAATACCGCTATAACGCCGAAAAACTGTTCCACGAGGCCAACCGGACCGCCCGCAATGCCTCCATAAAATCCGAGTTGAACGCGCCCGGAACCGATCAGCAGGTTCGCGATGCCTACGCGCGGACACTCTCCTACTGCTACGAGGCAATCGATAACGTCGACAGCGCCGCGCATCCGACCGAGTTCCTCGAATTGGCCAGCCTCGCCTACCACAGCACCATTCGGCTGTCTCAGTACCTTTATGCCGACCGGGCTTTCGACAGTTGCATCACCCTCTACAGCCGTCTGCGAGAGCTTGGCGGTCTCACCGACTATCAAACCATGTATTCCTCGCTGAACCTCGGACAAATCCTCCAGGCCAAGGGAATGTGGGACAGCGCCGTGACCGTCTATACGGATACCTACAACGGATACTACCCGCCGTTGTCGCCCGACAAGGAAATCGAATTCAAGCTCTTCAACCTCCCCGCGCATATCTTCCAGATCTACAACCGAATCGGGGACACCGCCGAGGCTTATCACTCCTATCTGCTCGCCGAGACCTACTACCGAGACATCGTCAACGACTTCCCGGCAACCGATGTCGCGGTCGCGGCCCGTTCCAGCCTCGCGTCGCTGTATGATCAGGCGGGACTGCACGAAGACGCTATCGCCCAGCTCAACGCCCTGACCGACTCAACCGGGCAGGTGGGAGTCGCCGCCCAGATGCAAATCGCCGACATCTACGCCCGCCGACTGAAAAAGTACTCGAACGCGTTATCCATCTACGATCGGTTGCTCGCCAACATCAGCGGCCGCGATACCACCTACCGTCCGGTCCTCATCTATCAACGGGCCGCCATCCTGCTCGATACCAAACAGTACACCGAGGCCCGCGACCTACTCATCCAGTTGTCCGACCAGTACCCGAGGTACTACAACTCCAATCCGACCGCACAACTGCTCAAGGCGAGAACGTTCGAGCTCGAAGGCAACTGGCAGCGGGCCGAAACGGAATTCCGTTACTTGATCGAAAATTACGAGGGGTCGGACGAAGCAATGTCGGCGTATTTGCATCTCGAGCAGCATTACACCGCGGAACGACTCAACGCCGAAGCGAATCGGTGGTTCGAACGCGGCATCGAATCGTACGACCGCCTGATCCAGCTTCAGGGGTCCGCCGCCGCGCGCGCCCTGATGTACAAAGCCGAGATGTATCGCCAGCGAAAGATGTGGCCCGAAGCCGCCGGCGCGCTCGAGCAGCTCTACGCCCGGTACCCGGACACCCGGGTAGGACGTTCGGCGCTCATCACCGCATCCGAGATTCACCGCCAGCGACTCCGCAACCCCGATGTTGCCGATTCGCTGATCGAAGCATATAAACGGTCCATGATCGACCCGACTGCCGGCGGATCGTAGGCGGATCTTCTCCGCCGACCGGGTGTACAAGCTCAGGAGACGTCGACTTGACAGTTATACTGGAGGAAGCATGAAAGTAACTGCTATCGTTCTCAGCGCCATTGTGATCTGTCTGCCGGTCGCGCTGCGCTCGCAGCAGGTCGATGACCAGCACGGCGTCCGCGATACCGTGTACGCCGACCTGTCGCGAATCGACTCGCATAATTGGTCAATCACCGTGTCATATACCAACGACGAGGCGGTCGCCGGCCTCACGGTCCCCCTCAGAATGTCCGCAGGCCTGAATCGCATTGTCGCCGACTCTGCGGTGTACACCGGCGGCCGCGTCGACCACTTCACCCTCAAGGCCTTCCGCCCGGACACCGCTATTCAGTGCGTGTTGCTCGGCATGGTCGCCAATCTCGGACCCACCTTCAAACGCCTTGAACCCGGACGCGGCCGGCTCGCCACGATTTTCGTGTCATCGCTCGACGACAACCCGATCGACTCCCTGGTCGTCGACACCGCCACCGTCCCGCCGGGCCAGCAGCGACTCCTGAGCGTCGCCGATGAACTCCAGGGCACCCCGCCCGATACGACCCGCCTCGATCGCGACCAGGTGCGCATCTACCCGGAATTCGTGATTCGCTATCTGAAATAGCGCCGACACGGATACTGCCGATAACAAAACGCCCGACCGCGACAAGCGGCCGGGCGTTCTCACTTCCAATGAAAGCCGACTATCACGCCGACTCGGAATCGTCTTCGTCCTCGGCATTCTTCAGCTTCGCCCGCACCGTGATCTCTTCCTTCTCGATTATGAACGCCGCCAGCTTCTGAAGATCCTCGTCGGGCAGCAGGCCCTTTTTATATATGTCCCTGTAGATCCCGTTGGCGTCGGGAACAAGATAGTCGTCGAGATGAAGCTGCCGGACCACCGCCCCGAAATCCGCCCATCCCTGCTCGTCGCCCGTCTTCGTGACAAACTTCTCTTTTCGACTCACCTTCACGGACACTTCCCCCGTGCCGCCGACCAGCTTGTTGACGCCCAGATCACCCGCCGCCCGCGCCAGATCCACCTTCAGCGCATCAGCCTCGCTTTTGATCTCCCGCAGCCGCTCGTGAACGTCAAGATATCGCTCCACCAACCGGGCGGCTGACTCGGCGGTCGACACCTCCGAGCCCTCTTTCTCCCCCGACTCTTTTTCGAGAATCAGCCGATGACGCTTGGCGGGACACAAATCGAAAAACTCGCAATATCCGCAATGTCCCCCCTCGGTCGTCGGAAACTCGTCGCGCCGCTCGGCGTGGATCGTCTCGGCGATCGCGTTTTTCAACTCCGTCTGCAGAACATCCAGATCCTCTTCGCTCATCCGGTGGGTGATTTTTTCATCCATCTTGAGGAAATACTGAACCAGCTCGATATCGCGGAAATCCGGCCAGGTCTGCTGAACCGCCAACTGGTAAATTCCCATCTGGAAAAAGAATACACGGTCGCGCGGTCCCTGGGGAAGATGATCGCCGGTCTTGTAATCACAAATCTCGATCATTCCGTCGGGACGGCGCCACAATCGGTCAATGATGGCCGTCATCCTGTGAGTGGAGCCGGGCAAGTCAAATGTGATGGTGCGCTCCGTGGCAAGCGTCGTCCCCTGGTCGAACGGATGATTGCTCGTGTAGTATCGCGTGAGCATTTTGCGCCCCGTCGCGATATAATCGTCAACCGTCACGCTCTCCTTCACCACCGTGATCTGGCGCTTTTCCGGCTTCTCCCACTCGGCATCGTACACGGCAAGCACCTGCTCCAGCGGCAACACCCGCCCCATGCCCACGGCCGAATACAACTGCTTCAGCGCACGGTGAACCGCGTTGCCCATATAGGCGTCCGCCGTCACCCGCCGGGCGACATCGGGCTTCTCGATGTACTTGAATTTGAACTGACGCGGACAGGTGCGAAACGTAGCAATCGCACTATGACTGTATCGTTTCAACATGAAGTGAATATATCGGGACCGACAGGTCGACGCAATCACATATGCCGGATCTGCAGATGCTCGAAATGCGACGTCCAGTGACGCTTCAGAATCTCCGGTGCCCACCACTCGCCGCTCGATGCAACCGCCCGCGATACGGCCTCCGTCGCATCCGGCTTCTCGACCATGGCCGTGATCGTATCCGCCACCGCCACATAATCATCGGATCCAAGCAGGAAGGCGTTTCCGTCGTGCAGGTACGGGTCGGCTGCGAGCCGAAGCGCCACCACCGGCAATCCCGCAGCCATAGCATAATGAAGCGGCAACGTCGTACGCGACAGCGACAAATCAACCATCATGTCTGCCGTCGATACGAGCCCGCGGATATCGGACCACGTACGAACCGCAACACAAGAAACCGACGATTGCCGCACGCCACAGCAACTGAACGATGGCTCCGCTGCCCCAACCGTGGCGACCACCAGCTCCGCCCTCGGGTATTTACGTTTGACCAGTTCCATCCCGCGGACCAGCGTCGCAACCGTCCCCGTCTGGCTCGAGCTCACGAAGCACAAAACCTTGGGCTGAACCTGGCGGATCACCCTCGCCGGAATGCCCTCGATCCGCGATGCTGTCTGCAGACGCGCCACCCGGTTTCGATCGGCACCCATCCAGGAAATGTCGGCGGTCGGTGACGCGGTGACCCGATCGGCCATCCGCAGAAACCGCCCGAACACCCTCAACTCACCGTTCGTCATCCCGCCCGCAAGGTCGGTATCGATATGAACGGCAATCGACCGCCCAAAATACCGAGCCAGTACCAGCGCCGGAACAACGCCTCGCCACAACAGCCGTGACGACAACAACAGCACCTGTACAGTCCCTGCCGCCGTCACGGCGCCGTACAGATCCCGCCAGCAACGACCGAAAGCCCCGGCTGAATACTCCAGCTGCATTATTCTCACGGTGAGCGGGTCGATTCTTCCGATAAGCTCTGCCATCGCCCCCGGACGATCAAAGGGATCAGCGGCGGGATCGGCCGAATTGCTCACCAGCAGCACTCGCCGCGTAACCGGATGGATTGCTGTTATCCGGGGCTGGTATTCTCTTGCTGAGTATTGACTTTGGTCCATAGTACAATCGTCGTCTCTTTCCAACGACTCTTGTACCCGCCAGCTTCAGATTGGTGCCGGAAATTGCAGAGTAGAAATGTAGAGATTCGGGCAGCCTACTCCACCAGCCGACCGGTCTTGCCGGTAATCAGCCGGGCACCCCGATTTCGGGTGAAGTAGTTCCACGCCCATTGAGTGAGCACCAGCAGACGATTATCGAACTCCACCAGGTACATGAGGTGGACGAATAGCCAGGTCACCCAGGCAATCCAGCCCGATATCTTCACCGGGCCGAACTGCGCAATTGCCGCCGAGCGGCCTATCGTCGCAAGGGCCCCCTTGTCAAAATAACGAAACGGCTTCATCGCCCGATTCTGAATCGCGGCGTCGATTCGCCTCGCCGCATACCGACCCATCGACATCGCCACCGGCGCCACACCCGGCAACGGCTTGCCGGTCTGGTGGCTGAAACTGGCAAGATCACCGATGACATATATGCCCGGCCACCCCGGAATCATCAGGTTCTCGTCAACCACTATGCGACCGGCCCGATCGACAGTCGCGCCGGTCCGTTCCGCCAACACCATTCCCAGCGAGTCCGCTTTAACCCCCGCGCTCCACAAGACAGTCTTCGCGTTGATAGTTGCCGTCTCGTCACCATGTGCAATCGTGACACCGTGGTCGTCCACCCCCGTGACAAACGAGTGCAGCCGGACTTCCACCCCGAGCCGTTCCAGCGATCGCCGGGCCTTCTCAGAGAGCGATTGGTCGTACGTCGCCAGCACGCGATCCAGCCCTTCTACGAGAATGATCCGTGCCAGCGCCGGGTCTATAGATCTGAAGTCCTGCCTCAGCGTGTAGTGTGCGATCTCACCGAGCGCTCCCGCCAACTCCACACCGGTCGGACCGCCGCCGACCACCACAAACGTGAGCCACGCCGCCTTTTTCTCCGGGTCCGGCTCGCGCTCGGCCGCCTCAAACGCCAGATAGATCCGCTTGCGTATCTCCAGCGCGTCCTCGACCGTCTTGAGACCGGGCGCATACTGCTCCCAGTGTGAGTTGCCGAAATAGTCGTGGTGAGCGCCGGTCGCGACGATCAGGGAGTCGTAGCATACCTCGCCGTCCGCAAGAACCACCCGCCGCCCCGAAACATCGATATCGACAACCTCCGCCATCAACACCCGGGCGTTCTTCTGCCTCCTCAGTATCGACCTCAACGGCGACGATATATCTCCCGGCGACAACCCCCCGGTCGCCACCTGGTACAAAAGCGGTTGGAAAAGATGGAAATTGCGCCGGTCTATCAGCGTTAGATCGACTTTGCTCCGCCGAAGCGACTTGGCCGCATACAGGCCGCCGAAACCGCCGCCGACTATTACCACCCGGTGACGGCCACCTTCCGAACGTGACCCCCGGTCGCCATCTCCGGTGGAAATGACCTCAGGCTCTTCTCCTGCGAGCGTCGCCGTCCTCTGACTCTTCATGGACTTAACCTCTCTCTGATTTTGTAACACTACATCAGCAATCTTGTTTCTTCCGGCGGCCGGAATTGACACCCGCAGTAACCGGACGTATACTGCGTGCATCTACTGACAGCAACGCGCCGTCTCCCGTCACCGTCCGGGCAGAGTGAGGTTTCAGGATGCCGTACAAGTTCAGTCGATGTATCGCGTTCCACACGCCCAACCGGGACCGGGCGGCTGCCTTCTACACGACCGTGCTGCAACTGCCGCAGGTAGAATCCGGTAACGACCAGCTCGAACTGAAAGCCGGCGACAATCGCCTGTTTCTCGATCACGGCGACAGCCCCCAGCCCGTGTTCGAATTCATAGTACCGGACCTCGATACCGCAAGAAATGAACTCGAACGGCACGGATGCACGGTCGTTCGCTGGGAAGGCAAAGGCGGCGCCAACTACATCCGCGACCCCTTCGGCCTGATCTTCAACCTCTGGGAAGATCCCGCGGAATTCGCTTAAGAGGAGTGTCTATGGCTCATTGTCTCGTCGTAGGCGGAACCGGCATGCTTCGCACGGTGGCAATCGTGCTGGCCGAGGCGGGACACCGCGTATCGGTCGTCGCGCGCAACAAGGAACGATTGGTCGGATTGATCCGCGACACGCAGCGAAGCCCCGGCGTCATTAACCCGATCGCCGTTGACTACTCGGACCGTGCCGCGTTTGAGGCAAAACTGCGCGAAGCAACCGCTGTCCTCGGACCCATCGCTATGGCCGTCGTGTGGATCCGAAGCGACGCGGCCGATTCCCTTGCAGTCGTCGCACGCCTGCTCGGCGAGCAGTCCGACCCCTGCCAGGTGTATCGCATCCTCGGCTCCCAGGCCGCCGACCCCTCCGTCACGACTGATGCACATTCACCGTTCGACAATATCGCCGGCGTATCGTATCGGACGGTTATTCTGGGATTCAAGCGGGAACACGAACGGTCACGCTGGCTCACCGATGATGAGATATCCGCGGGCGTGCTCGACGCAATCGCCAACGATCGGCTTGCGGCCGTCGTCGGAACGGTTGAACCGTGGGACCAGCGACCGCGATAGCTGCGTCTCTCCCTCAGAAGCGAAAACCGAATCGAAGCCCGACTCGATACTGCGTGCTGATGAAATCGTGCGGCAATCCGCTGTACACCGTCCCGCGCGGGACAATCACCTCTCCCTGAACGACTTCGTCGTCATACCACACCTGCTTCTGATCCCCTTCGACCGTCAGCGTCACGACCTCCGCCTCCACACCGATAAACGGGCGCGATCCCGGAGCCCGCTCGCGCAACAGCCAGTCCGCCCGCAGCGAGCCCACAAACCCGCTGCCCCGACCGTCGGCGGTCGCCTCCTTATTCCGCAATAAATGATCGTCGAAATCGTCGGCCATCGTCAGCGCGTATAGCGCGCGAGCGTCCACAGACACCGCGCGCGACGGTCGCAGCACCAGATGAAGTCCCGCCATCGGCATCACATACGTCACCCGGTATTCCAGCGCCGGCACGTTGTTGACCTCAAACTCGACTCGAGTCGGGGTCGGCTGGTAATACGGCACCTGCCAGCCGGCGAAATTGTCGATATCCTGTCTGATACGTTGATATCGAAACCCCGCCGCCACTCCAATCGAGTGCCGCGTCCGCCCCACCAGCCGTTTGGTGAACTGAAAATTCACGATCAGGTTGGATCCCTCGGAGCTCGACTCCGTGTGGCTGAAAGTGCCGCCATACCCGTCGACAACCCTCACCCAGTCGATATCCGTCATCGTACCCCCCGGATTGTTCGCGCTTATCAGACCGGACAGCATCAACGACCAGTCTTCCACGTCGCCGAGAAACGATTGGAGCCGGACCGCGCCACCCGCCATGAACTGGTCAACCGGAAACTCCAGCTCGCTGCGCAAATACGCAATCTCACCGCTGGCAGCGCCCGGGACACCGATCGCAAAGTCGTAGGTCGTGTGCCCCACATTGTAACCAAATGACGGTCCGACGGAGAACTTGATCTGCCGATTCGACGGCACTGGCTCCGCCACGACCCCGGACTGGGCCGTCGACACCTCAGTGACTGCCAGCACGGCGGTAACACAAACGAAAACGGCTCGGATGAATGACAACGGTGTACCCCTTCCTCGCGCTTCTCAGTTCCGGTGAGTATACCACCCCCTGCCCGAACGGGCAAGCCCGGTCCCCCCTTATACAAAAGAAGAGCCCGACGTCGACCGAAGTCGACCGGGCTCATGCTGCTGGATCGCGTGTGCCGCGCATCCTCTGCCCCCCTCGATCACTCCGGATTCCCGGTGCGCCCCCCAGGGAAGTCCGGAGGCCGCGCAGCGTGGGTTTCTGCCCCCCGCACGTGAACTTGTCGAACCGCCGGAGCCTCACTCCGGCGAACGCTACATGTGACAGCGCGTCCGCCCTTCCTGTAAGACAAATCCCGTGCCGTCCTCGAACTCGCACACGCAAGTAGATAACCGTCCATACCATGATGACTTACCCTCCCGCCGGCATTGCCGCGATTCGCCCGCCGTGTAAAATTGACCTCGTATGACCGGAAAAACCCGTGTCCAAATGACCTCACCCCATCCCCTCAATGCGGAACCAATGCAACAAAAAGGGACCGGGAGATAAATGACATCACCCCGATCCCCGGATCAGGAAGTACGATAATGTACCCGCCGTGTCACTGAGTGACGTGCACGGGACGATACACGGTCATTGCTAACACAGCGGCATTTGACCGGAATAAGCAATACGCTAGATTCAGGCTAGCAGACCGCCCCCTCGCGGCTGGCGGGCACTCGTCAATGTAATCGCATGTGTATCAGTTGATTGCATGAAGCGAAACAGAGAACCACCGTTCGGCCCCACGAGCTAATCTGGATAGTAACTGTATTGTTTTTCAACAGAATCGAAACGAAGGCAAACTTTTTTATTGTTTCGTACGAAAATAGAGTAGAAAGGATATGAAATACCTTGACTGTCCATGAAATATTCATTTATTATATAGTGGATTTTGTGAATTGTTTCACAATAATGACGCGTGACAGCACCTGGGATGTCACCGGGAGGTTAGCTTAGGTGGCTATCAATAGACGAGACTTCTTCAAGCTGGCGGCCGCCGGTACTACGACCCTTGCCGTCGGCTCGGCTGCGGCTGATGACATCCCGCCCACCGACTGCAGCGAATACTACGGCGTCCTCGTGGATACCGTCGTCTGTATCGGCTGCCGCAAATGTGAGCTGGCCTGCGACCAGGAACACACCAAATCGGGACGGCGGCCCGAATCCTTCGACGACAAATCGGTGTTCGACCGACACCGCCGTCCTGACAAGGACGCCTTCACCGTCTTGAACCGCTTCGAGGACCCCGACAACCCCTCGAAAAAGTACACCATGAAAGTGCAGTGCATGCACTGTAACGAACCCGCCTGCGTCTCGGCCTGTATCGTCGGCGCCCTGCGTAAGACCTCCACCGGGCCCGTCGTCTATGATGCCTGGAAGTGCATTGGATGCCGCTACTGTATGGTCGCCTGTCCTTTTCAAATCCCGGCCTACGAATACGACAACGCGCTCGACCCGCGCGTTCGCAAATGCACCTTCTGTTTCGAGCGTATTACCGAAGATCACGAATTGCCCGCGTGCGTCGCAATCTGTCCGAATGAAGCTCTGACTTTCGGCACGCGCCAGCAACTGCTCGATATCGCCCACTATCGCATCAAATCCAACCCCGGCGTGTATGTCGACCACGTGTACGGCGAAACCGAAGCCGGTGGCACCAGCTGGCTCTACCTCGCGCCGGTCGACTTCAAACACACCGAACTGCCCGTCCTCAAAGCCGATGTCATTCCGTCGCTGACCGAGACGATCCAGCACGGCATCTTCAAATCGTTCCTGCCGCCGATCGCTCTGTACGGCTTGCTCGGGCTCGTGATGCACGCCACCCGCGAAAGAGACGCCGCGCCGTCGGATGCCGAGGTGCCTCATGAATAACCACGAACGCCCCCATCCGATCCATACGCGCTTTTTCACGCGCGGAACGATCGTCCTGACCGTGCTGGCCGCCCTCGGCGCTCTGGCTTACGTCTACCGTCTTATCGCCGGACTCCAGGCCACCACCAACCTCAATGACCAGTATCCGTGGGGCATCTGGATCGCCATCGATGTCGCTACCGGTGTCGCCCTTGCCGCCGGCGGATTTACCACCGCCGCGCTCGCCGACATCTTCCACAAGGAACGCTATCACGTGATCGTCCGCCCCGCCCTGCTCACCGCGATGCTCGGATACACCTTTGTCGTCATCGGCCTGCTTGCCGATCTCGGCCGCTACTACAACGTCTGGCATCCGATGCTCCCCAGCATGTGGCAGGGTGACTCCGTACTCTTTGAGGTCGGCATCTGTGTGATGATCTACCTGACCGTGCTGTACATCGAATTTCTTCCCATCGTGGCGGAACGCTTCAAGGGACAGGTCAATCTCCCCGGCCCCCTGCGCCATCTCAACGGTTTGATCGAGTCGTTTCTCTCGGTTGCCGACCGCACCCTGGGCCGATTCATCTCGGTATTCATTATCGCCGGAGTCGTGCTCTCGTGCCTGCACCAGTCGTCGCTCGGCACGCTGATGCTGATCGCTCCGACCAAGATTCACCCGCTCTGGTACACCAGCATCTCCCCCTTGCTGTTTCTGCTGTCGGCCATCGCCGTCGGCTTCCCCATGGTGATATTCGAGTCGCTGCTCGCCTCGAAATCGTTCAAGCTGAAACCCGAAACACCCGTCCTGTCCTCGCTGGCGCGGTATGTGCCCGTCCTGCTCGGCGTCTACCTTGCCATCAAGCTCGTGGATCTGACTAACCGCGATGCGTGGCCGTATCTGTGGGAAGGGTCGGTCCAGTCAGTCATGTGGATGATCGAGATCGGCGGCGGTATCGTCCTGCCCATCATCCTCCTGCTGCAGGAGAAAGTGCGCCGTAGCGTTACGGGGCTCCTGACCGCCGCCACGCTCGTCATCGTACTCGGCGTCGCGCTCAATCGAATAAACGTCTTCCTCGTCGCCTATACCCCGCTTTACCCGACCGGCCCCTACTTCCCGTCGGTCTTTGAAATAATGGTAACCGTCGGTCTCATCAGCGCGCTGGTGCTCGTCTATCGCTTCCTGGTCATGCACCTGCCCATTATCGCTGGTGAAAAAGTCCCGACCTACACGTTGCCCATCGAGGTCCGCCGGACCCCGAGTAATCTGGAACAGGTGCAGTGATGAAACGGTACGCGCTGACAACAGGATTGCTCCTCTGCATAGGACTCGCCCTCGCGGGCACGGCGTCGGTGGCGCAGATGCCGCAGCGCCAGAAAGCGGCGCCGCAAACCGGCATACTGGAGTGCCTCGACTGCCATGACTGCGAGGTCCCCACACTCCGCGAACCCTGCCTGAAACCGTGCCCCAGCACCGCGATGGTCCACTCAACCGCCAAACACGGGCTGGACGAAGCCCCCGACACCATTATGCTCTCGGAAATCGCGGACCAGTTTCGGCCGGTTCGGTTCAACCACAAGCTGCACGCCGAAATGGCCGAAATGGGTCAGGACTGCGCCACCTGTCACCACTATAGCCCTCCGGGACACATCCCGCCCTGTAAGGACTGCCACGGCGGCGAGACCAACCCCGCCAATCTCAAACAGCCCACTCTGAAAGGCGCCTACCACCGCCAGTGTCTCTCCTGCCACCGCGAGTGGAGCCACGACACCAAGTGCGTGCTCTGCCATACGCCCGCCGACGGCAAAACGGCGGCGGCCTTCGGCTACGACTCGACCGACATCATCGGCGTCACCCACCCGGTCATCACCGAACCGAAATCCAAAGTCTATCTCACCCCTTATAAAACGGCGCCGGTCGTGACCTTCCACCACAGCGAACATATCGAACTGTTCGACCTGCGCTGTGTCGACTGCCACAAGCAGGAAAACTGCAGCTACTGCCACGACCTGCAACGCCCCGCCCGGCTCGCGAAATCGGACGAGGAAGTCCATGCCATGTGCAACGACTGCCACGCGCAGGACGCCTGCATCAAATGTCATGACACCAAAGAACGCCCCGGCTTCACGCATGCCAAAACCGGCTGGGAGCTGAATCGCTTCCACAAAAATCTCGAATGCCGGGCCTGCCACCCGACCGGCAAACGCATCGCCCGCGTCAACTCCGATTGCATTGCCTGCCACGGCGGCTGGAATCAGGAAAACTTCAATCACGCTGTCACCGGCCTGCACCTCGATGAACTCCATGGGACCATGGACTGCAAGGACTGCCACGTAGATCTGCAGTATGCCGGCACCCCGGACTGCAGCGGATGTCACGATGACGGTCGGACCGCCGGTGATGTCCCCCCGGGAGAACGCGTGTCTCCGCGGCGATAGAACGAATTCGGTCCCGGTAAGGGGCCTCCAGGATTCTCTGGGTGGGAAAAACAAACCGCCCGATGCACGCACACGGCATCGGGCGGTTTTCCATTCGCCGCAGTATCCCCGAACGACTGCTACGGTTGTACCAGTGCGTCGACAATCTCCCCGTACGGCGGCGCTATCGAAAGTATCTCCAGTCCAACATAATACTCGCCCGACGAGTCGTTCCGCTCGCACCACAGGCTCCGCGCCGCCACCTGAATCTCCCCACAGTCCTTCACCTCTTCCGGCAGCTGTATCAGCAGGCTGAGGGGACGCCCTTTCCCGATCTCATGTGGCGACTTGATCTTCATCCCGTCAAAAGTCATATCTACGAGATGCCCTATCGATGATCCGGTCTTGCGGTCGATGACGTCGAAATACGGCCGCGTGTACTCGCGACCCGGTTTGAAAAAGTAGCTCGCCTGCCAGCGCGGCATGTGGCGACGATCCTTCGCTTCGGTTCGATTAATCGACATTGCCCTTGCCTGAATGCATAAAGTCGAGTCCCTCTCGGGGCGAAGAACGGTCGAATTGCTGTCGCGCGCCACGCTACCGTGGACCCACAGGACTATATTCATTTAATCGGCTGACTGTACCCCCGCCTTGAGCCCGCCCGCCCCCACCGTCATCTTGCCGTTTGCGCTGAAGCTCCTCCGCGAGTATAGTGTAGGTATGGCCCGTCTATACTTAAAACCGGGAGTCGAACGACGCCTCAAAAACGTCTACCTCTGGGTGTTCAATAACCAGGTCGCCGCAGTCGAAGACTTGACTGAAAATGGCGATATTGTTGAGGTTTTCTCCAGTAAGAACCGCCCCGTCGGCGTAGGCTACTATAACCGACATTCGCTGATCTCCGTCCGGATGCTGTCCTTCGGCCCGCAAGAAATCCCGCCCGACTTCTTCCGCGACCGCATCACCCGCGCGCTTGAGCGAAGGACAACACTTCTACCGGGCTGCTCCGCCTGCCGCCTCGTCTACTCCGAAGCCGATCTGCTGCCCGGCCTCATTGTCGATCGCTACGACCGATTCCTCTCCGTCCAGGCGCTTACCATGGGAATGGATCGATTGACCGAACGTATTCTGCCGGATCTGATCGAGACGCTCAAACCGTCCGGGATCGTCCTCCGCAACGACTCCCCTTTCCGCGCCCGCGAAGGACTGGACCAGTACGTTCGAGTCGCGTACGGCGAAGTGCCCGAAATCGTGGAGATTGTTGAAAACGACGCGCGCTTTGGCGTTGACCTTCGTCGCGGTCAGAAAACGGGCTTTTTCTTCGACCAGCGGACCAACCGACACATCTGCCGCAGCCTGTCCCGCGGCCGACGCGTTCTTGACTGCTTCAGTTATAGCGGCGGGTTCTCCATTAACGCTGCGCTCGGCGGCGCCGTATCGGTGCTCGCGGTCGATGAGTCCGCCGATGCCCTCGCGCTCGTGACCGACAACGCCGCCCGTAACGGCCTGGAATCGATTGTCGACACCCGCAAAGCCGACTGCTTCGATTTACTGCGAAGCCTCTTCACGGCCGGCGAACGCTTCGACCTGATCGTCCTTGATCCGCCGGCTTTTGTGAAGTCTAAAGAAAAGCTCGCCGAAGCTGTTCGCGGCTACAAAGAAATCAACCTGTCCGCAATGAAACTGCTCAACCCGGGCGGCATCCTCATCACCTGCAGTTGCTCGTACCAGCTCTCACCGGTCGATTTTCTCAACACCATCACGGCTGCGGCCCGCGATGCCCGGCGGCTTTGCCACGTCCGGTCTCTCTCCGGACAGGCCGAGGATCACCCCGTCCTGCTTACCATGCCCGAGACCCAGTACCTCAAGTGCGCCGTTCTGGAATTCCTGTAGGCGTCCCGTCGATCCCGTGACAGCGCGTCGACCGCCCGCTCACCCGACAGCGACCGGCGCGGTCAGCCGCTCGATAGCCTCTCGGATCATCGCCGTCGAGCAGGCGTACGAAAACCGGATCGACTTCTGCGAATCGTAGAAAACGTCCCCCGGAACCGATCCCATCGCGTACCGTTCGATCAGGTGATTGACCAGATCCCAGGCCGACCCCCGCCACTCGTCGGTGATCCGCGCGTAGAGATAAAACGCGCCTGCCGGCGGCGTATCGCAGGACATCAGGGGCGATGCGTTGACGCCCTGATACAGAAGATCGCGTCGCTTCCGGTACTCCTCGCGCATAACGGCCACCGCCTCCTGCGGCCCGTCGAGCGCCGCTACCCCGGCGTACTGCGTTGCCGTAGACACCCCGTTGATCGTGTACAGGATCATTTTCTTGATCTGATCCACAAAGGCGTCATTCGGACACACCAGGTACCCCAGCCGCCACCCGGTCATCGCATAACTTTTCGAAAATGTATAACAGGACACGATCTTGGCCCGCACCGCCTCCGGATAATCGGCGGCCAACGCGGCGATACTGACATGCTCCTGATCGTAAATGATATCTTCATACGCCTCGTCGGATATCACCCACAGGTTGTGCCGGGCGGCGAGCTCGAGCAAATCGCGCAGGTCCTCGCGCCGCATCACGCCGCCGGTCGGGTTGTGGGGCGTATTGATCAGCACCGCCCGGGTGCGACTCGTTATCAGCGACTCCAGCTGCCCCGCGTCCCACCGATATTCCCGCTCGGGCAATAAGTCGCAAAACACGGTCGTGGCTCCGGCCAGCCGTACCATCCACGCCGTCGCCGTCCAGTTCGGACGGGGCATGATGACCTCGTCCCCCGCATTCAGAATCGTCTGAAACGTGCAGTACAACCCGTGCATGCCGCCGTTGACGATCAGCACGTGGTTCGGGTTCTGCACGTACGAAATCCCGTTCCTGCCGGCGACTTTCCGAAGCACCGCTTCCTTGAGCGGCTTGATACCGGTTGATGGTGCGTAGTGCGTCTCGTGGTCGGCCAGGGCGCGCGCCATGGCCTCCGTGATGTGCGCGGGCGTGTCGAAGTCCGGCTCGCCGGATTCCAGCCGAAGCGGATTGGCAAGCTGCAACAGGCGATCGCGAACCGACACGATCCCCGAAAAAACGACATCGTTGAGGCGGGTGTTCACGACGAGTGACCTCTCGGCTGAGCGGTGAAGAAGATGGCGTCCGGCCGGCGCGCGAAGATCTCCCGCCGGCCGCACAGGATCAGCCTAAAGTGGATACAGCAGGTCTACTTGTCAAGGGCAAAGCGAAGTGGGCTACCGAAGCTTCTCCACCGCGAGGCCGACGGCGGCTCCGATCCCGCCCCCCACCGCGCCGGACACGAATCCCCAGCCGATCCCCGACAACACGTCACCCCCGGCCAGCGTCTCGACGCCCGCCACGATCAGATACACCACGAACCCCGCCAGCGCACCGATCTTTCCCAACCGTACCACCCAATCAGGCCCGGCGGAAACCGCTTCCGTCTGGGGACTCCCCGGCGTGTCGGCTGCCGGCGATTGCGAACTCTCCCGCCGCGTCTCGGCGCCGACCGGAATCGTCATAAGCATCGCCAGAAACGCGATCCAGCCGCCGAAACTGAGAAGCGAAACAACCATGGCGGTGGTCACATGATCCGCTGACGTCGACGTGTAGCCAAACATCGTCACCACTCCGGCCAGCAACCAGCAACCGACCGCGATCACCCCGAACAGCAGTGATTTCGATCCGCGGAGTCTCTTGATCATGACGATGATCGCCGCTATCTGCAGTAACGGCAGCACCAACATCCCGGCATAACTGCCCATACTCTCGCCCCGTCAAATAAATGTGAAAAACCGGCGATTGCGGCCGATGGACCCGGTCCCCGTTATTTGTTTTGCCTCGTGCCGACCGACTGTCTGCGCGCCGCCGGCCGACCCATCGTCTTCGCCCGCTCGGCAATCTCCGCCAATGCCGATATCGCCGCGTCGATATGCTCCTGGGTATTAAACGCGCCTATTGAGAAACGCACCCCGCCGTGTATCTCCGTTGTGCCGATCTGCTCGTGGACCAGCGGCGCGCAGTGAAGCCCCGTCCGGGTCGCGATGTCGAAGTCGACATCGAGCATGATTCCCACATCCCCCGCCTCGAGTCCGTCGACATTAACCGTCGTCGTCGATATGTGATTCTCCAGCGAGTCACAGCAATACGACTTCACCCCGTCGATCCGCTTCAGGCCGTCGACCAGTCGCTTCGCCAGCAACATCTCCCGCTCGTGTATCGCTTCCACCCCGCCCTGACTGTCAATCCACTCCTGCCCCGCCCACAATGACGCGATTCCCATCGTATTGGGCGTACCGTACTCCAGACGATAGGGATACTCATCGAGATGATACGGATAGGCCGACCGCACGCCCGTCCCGCCGCTGCGTGTGTGGCGGATCTCTATATCGGTGCGGATGCACAGCCCGCCGATTCCGGTCGACCCCATCATGCTCTTGTGCCCCGTAAACGCCAGCGCGTCGACATGACACGCCGCCATATCGATCGCGTAGCGCCCGGCGGTCTGCGATGCGTCAATCGCAAATATCACTCCCGCCTCACGGCAGACTCGCCCGATCTCCTTCACCGGTTGCACGGTCCCGATCACGTTCGACCCATGATTGACTATGACCAGCCTGGTATTGGGCTTGATCGCGTTTTTGATATCATCCGGATCGATAAACCCGGCGCCGTCGAACGGCACAAACGTCGCCTGCACCTGTCTGTCGCGAACCAGATGGTTTATCGGTCGGATAACGGAATTGTGTTCGAGATTTGTCGTCACCACATGGTCGCCGGTATCCAGCAGACCCTGGATCAGCAGATTCAGCGCATCGGTGGCGTTGTAGGTGAAAACCATCCGCTCCGGATGAGCCGTATCACCGCCAAACAGGGCGGTCAGACGCTTGCGCGTGTCCTCGAGAATATTGCCTGCCTCAATCGCCTTGTCGAAACCGGACCGGCCGGGGTTAACCCCGCACCGTCGGCAAAAATCGACCATAAACGTGTACACGGATTCCGGTTTGGGCCAGCTCGTGGCAGCATTATCAAGATAGATCAACCTGTCCATACACCACTCCAGCACGGCGCGAGCGCCGGTTGCGCCGCGGACGGTTCTCACCGCCCCGGACCTGCGATTATTACCTGCCCAAATAACACATAAATTGACCGTTTTGTCAATGATATAGCATCCGCCCGCCCGAGGTAAGAATCACGGACCGATCGAAAACGGCCTGCCCGCCTGTGGTGGGCCCGCCCGCCAGTGGCGGGGGTATCCATTGATTAGCCGGAGTCGCCCACCCGTCCCGGGTGGGATTGACTTGAGGTATAAACAGCCCCCGTAGCGGCTGGGTGGCCTACCCTGAGCCTGCCCGCCCGTGGCGGGGGTATCCATTGATTAGATGAGTAGGTCAGCTCCGTTTGCAGATCATCCGACTCAACAAACCAAACCACCCTCTCCCGCAAACGGTGCTGACATTTACCGCGTTGAGATTAGACCCGGCACCCTCCTGTAATCTACTTTGTCCGCCGGCGTGAGTTTACCCCGGGTGGCCCACCTTCCAGGTGGGTTCCCGTCGTGACTCGCCCCACCACCACCTCCGCGGGTTGTTCGTTCCTCCAGAATATAGCCGGAGTCGCCCACCCGCCGCGGCGGGCTGGCGTCCCGGGCATGTTGAAAAAGCTATATAAGTGCGGTCAGGCGACCCCGCCTGACCGCACACGCTACACCGAGTAGCCCACCCGTCCCGGGTGGGATTGACTTGAGGTATAAACAGCCCCCGTAGGGCGGGTCCGTCTTCGAACCCGCTATCTTCCATCGGTGCATGGCGCCCGTCCTCGTGCGCCGCGCTACCCGCACACTTTCCCTACCATCTCGATGGAAAAAATGCCCGGCCCCCCCTTAGTAAACACTCTTCTCCAGCGAGGCGCAAAAATGACGGTACTTCTGTATCGCGACAGATTGTCGAAATCCTGCTCAAACATGAGTTACTCCCATGCCGCATATCATGGTAAGGGGAAGGGGAAGAAATGGGGACCCCCTAAAAATGACAAAACAAACCCATTTCGCTGTAATGCCATACAACCGAATATAGTACGACGAAAAAGTCTGTTTCACGACGCCCCTGCGTACGGTCGTCCGGTCACAAATGCAAACAGCCCCGGAGACATCGCTCCGGGGCTGCCCACTCCTTCGTACGCACCCTTTCCGGTGCGGAATGCAGTTTGATCGCTTACTTGACGAACACCATCTTCTTGGTCTGACGGAAATCCGACGTCTCCAGACGGTAGTAATAGGTTCCGCTCGCGACTATCCTGCCCGCCTGGTCGGTGCCGTCCCACACAACCGCGTGCGACCCCGACCCCTGGACCTGGTCTACAAGAGTGGTGACCCGCTGGCCCAGCGTATTGAAAACCTGTACCCGCGTGTGCGTGGCCTGCGGCAGGTAGTAGGTGATCGTCGTCGTCGGATTAAACGGGTTCGGGTAGTTCTCGAACAACTGGTAGCTGTCGGCGAGCCCACCCAGCTCCGTCGCGGCCGCTGGATGGTATCGACCCGTTGCCTTGACAATGTACTCGCGTGCCAGTCCCGACGGCGCACTTCCGACATCAAACGTGACCTCGTATACGTCCCCCTTCATCAGGGTCACCGTCGACTCGCCCGCGTGAGCGGGATCGGCTCCCGCCTTCCCAGCTGCCGTCAACCGGACTTCAGTCGGGCTCCAGGCGGAAATCGCCGGCGTCTCTACCGACGGTACGAGCGCCACGACCGCATCGGTTGCGTAGGATTCGGACCACGCGATCCGCACGGTGACCGTCCGCGTATCGGACAGGTCGGTCGTGCTGATCCAAACCGCCTGGTCAACCGCGTGCGAACGGGTCGGATTGGATGCAACCGTCCGCCACGCATCGCCTGCACTGAGAACTTCAACCGTGCTCGACGCACCGGAATAGCCGGTCTCGCCCGTGCCGGGACCGGACTTGTCCAGCGGATCGCCCGGGTCGCGCAGGCACGGGCGTTTCGGTGCCGACGAAGCCAGCACGCCTATCTCTGCCCGACCGTCGACCGGGAATTCGACAATCAAATAGCCCGGACCATCGGCCGCGAACAACGTGCCGTCGCTGCCGCCGACTTCAGCAAGTCGGTCGACCCCGTTGTGGTCCACCGCGCTGAGCGGCTCCACCATACGGTCATACGTGCGAATCCGACCGTCCGTGTCGCACATCACCTGCGTCGAAACCGAGTGGTCGACCGTGATCAGTTCAATCTCGTCCAGAAGCGTCACCTCGTCCTCGAGTTCCCGCAACTGGAACCGGACCGTGCCCGACGCGTCCGGCACGGCATGGGAGGTCTGGTAGTAATCGGTGACCACATCGCGGTAACCCGATTCTTCGCACGCCGTCAGCAGCGGGTTCTCCATCGTGTACCCCGAGCCGTCGAAACTGAACAGGACCGGACACGACGGTGGCGCCACGAACTGAAAGAGATCACCCACCAAAGTCGGCAGGATCGCCTGACCGTACAGATCTGCAAAGAGATTGTAGTCGTAACCTTCGGTCACGAAGGTCACTGGACCTTCCCTCGGCGTGATTGGAGGATTGGCGTTGAAATACACTTTGAGCACCACACCCGAACCGGATGCAATAACGGGAAGCGCCTGACCGAACGTCGGATACATGTACACAAGCAGGACACCCGGCTCGACACTCTTCACAATGATGTTGCCGTTATCCTGCAGGTAGTCGGCGGCCCTGCCCACAAGCGCGTACTCCACCGACTGGCCGTCGCCGATGATCGGATCAAAATCGGGCGTCACACAGGCCGGATCAAACTCCATCCTGAGCTGCAGACCCGCGATCGGTACGCTGTTGGCCACGTAGATATCGAACGGTATGTGCTGCTGTCCCTGGTATCCCGTGGCTCCGAAAAACGCCAGCGTATCGTAGATCGACTCCTGTGCCGATGCGCCCTCCAGCGATGCCACTGCGCCGCTCTTGTCGTCACAGGTGCAGTAAGGCTCGACATCGCCCACGATGATTCGAATCAGGTATACCAAATCGCCGACCGTCAGGCTGATCCCGTCGCAATTGACTTCAGTGGCTGCAACCTGGATCGACGGGTTGACAGTAAAGACGCCGAGCCCGTAGAGGAAGTAGTTGGTGAACAAAACGGCATCGCCGATCTCGTACGACACCCCGTCCAGGTTTACGTCGCCGCGGTACGGAACATCCTGCTCCGTGATTTCGACGGCGCCGTCGTAGTAATTGATATACGGAATGATGCCCTCACCCGGACAATCCTCGTCCGGCCCGCTGCAGTTGTATCCGGCCGGAAAAGGTTGCCCGGTGTAGTCATACACGTTCTGGGCAATGAAAAGGTCATCGCCCGACTGGCTCGAAAACGCCACCAGTCCGCAGTTCTCCCCCGGCAGCCAGTAGAAGTTGACCGGCTGTACCGTGTTGGCGTACTGCGGACTGCCGCCCACGAAGAATCGAAGCCGCACCAGCTCAGTCTCATCGGTAGGTGCAAAACAGGTCGGGTGCACCGCCCCGTTGTTGATGTCTGCCAGACCGATCAGGTGAACCACTTTAACCGACGGGCAGTTCGCACAACAACCGGGATAAGTCGAGCCGATCGAATAGGTGAAATACTCCCAGCCGCACTCAGCGTAGAACTCTCCGGCCGTGATGGACACCATCGACAAAGCCATTGGGTTGTAACTGAAGTGAAGGTCGAAGCCTCCGATCGGCTCCGGATTCGGGACGGCAGGCTCGATCGTTATGCCCACGGTGACGTTAGTCGACGGGCACACCGGATCGGACTGGCCGATACGGACATTGTACTGCGCGCTCGCGGGGATCACCGCCAGCAGTACCAGCGCGGACGCGAGGATCCATCTCTTACCGCTCATAGACTCTCCCCAATCGTGTGGGTGATTGTGTGGATTGCATCGGCCCGGCGACCGGGATGCCATGCCAATGCGATGACGATGTCAGGCGATTAGATGAGAAGAACTACCTATGAAGATATCGCACGGGAGACGCCGGGCAAGAGAAAAAATTACCCGGACCGGCCGCGCCATTCGATGGATCGGCTGGCTGAATGAGACGTCAGGAAAGCAATGGCAATTGCCGCAAGTATGTGCACCGTAACGGAGATACCCACGGCTATGCAATGCGCCGCGCGACACCCGGTCAGCGGGCGCTCATCGATGCAGGATCAACGCAGGCTATCGATGAACGTATGTCGGAGATACATTGCACACGAATCCGAGACGCGCAAACTGATGCAATCGCTAACGGGGATTTGCCGTTGCGCTCAACTCAAGTCCCCGTAGGGCGGGTCCGTCTTCGAACCCGCCAGAGATCGGCCGACCCCCGCCGCGGCGGGCTGGCGTCCCGGGCATGTTGAAAAAGCTATATAAGTGCGGTCAGGCGACCCCGCCTGACCGCACACGCTACACCGAGTAGCCCACCCGTCCCGGGTGGGATTGACTTGAGATATAAACAGTTCCCGTAGGGCGGGTCCGTCTTCGAACCCGCTATCTTCCATCGGTGCGTGGCGTGCGTCCACGTGCACCGCGCGACCGCACACTTTCCCTACCACCTCGATGGAAAAAATGCCCGGCCCCCCTTAGTAAACACTCCTCTCGCACGAGGTACAAAAACAATGGTACTTCTGTATCGCGACAGTTCGTCAAATATCCGCTCAAACATGGGTTACTCCCATGCCGCATATCATGGTAAGGGGAAGGGGAAGAAATGGGGACCCCCTAAAAATAACAAAACAAACCCATTTCGCTGTAATGTACATGGAACCAAACTTGTACGACGAAAAAGGTGCGACTATCGTGACCAAGCCGTGGGCCAGTGTGGTTCACACGCATAGCTTGTACCCTGCCGCGAGGGACATTTGGAGGTGTGGCCCTGAAGAATTCCCATCACTGGTCACCCGTCAGTTGGCCAACCAGACTCAGAAAGGTGTCATCCGCATGCAACCCGCTCAGGTCGTCATCCTTCATCGCCGCATCAACCAGCTTTGGGTTGAGCGTGAACGCGCGACCGATTGCCTCAAGCGCACCCGTTCGATCGTCGTTGGCCAGCCGAATAACCGCGAGATCATACAAGACCTCACCGTAGTCGGGAGCCAGCGCCGCGGCCCGTTCCATGAATGGAAGCGCCTCCGCGAATCGCTCCCGCGTGAACAGTGTCCAGGCGTCGTTCCATGCGTAGTTGACCTGCGCCAGTTGCAGCAAACGACCAAGCTCCACGAATGGTTCGGCGTGGTCATCCACCCTGATATCTATTGCACGATCCGTGTACCCGCCGTAACCCGCCCCCTCGCGCACCACCAGCATTGCCGCCGATTGCTTGCCGCGCGAGTCGCCACCGGCCTTTTCACCCGCCACCAGCGTTGCGTACAGCCGATCCGCGAGAGTACCGTCAGTAGACAAAAACGCCCGCTCCATAGCGTCAACGACCTGCTCGCCGGCAAGAATGTTCCCCTGAATGGCGTAGTTGGGACCGCTGCGCGACCCGGCCCACGCCAGGCACCCCAAACCGGTATGAGAAGCCGAACGGCCGGTTGCATCGACAATCCCGAGTTGCCGGCGATCAGGCTTATCATCGCCGGCAATCAACGCATCGACAACCTCCTGCGCCGACTTCCCCTCGCCCAACAGCTCGAGGCCGTTCGGCCCAAATGTCGTGTTGGCGTATGCCTGCGTTGCCACGGCGCCGACACCCGCTCGTGCCCACGGCACCACCGACCCGACCGCAAAGAAGCGCGACGCGACCGCCACACCGCACTCGCCCGTGACCGAATCTCGGGCAACGATCGAGAACGTACAGACGTCATGGCGCTCTGTGTGGGCGTCCGCCAATACGCCGGCAACAAAGGTTGCAAGCGCGATCCCAACAAGTATCGCAGACCGCGACAAGCTGCTAATCGATTTCATTACCGTCGACCTCCGCATGCCGTGAATGTGACAGCGGTAAAATATCCCCGAATGAGGACAGGAGCAAGCAATGATCAGCCCATCCAGAAGCCCTTGCGGTGTGACACCCCGAGAACTTTCGAGCAGTGAGGGCAGAAGTAGATGTAGCGACGCCCGAATGTCGACTGCAGTTCCTGAAAGAAAAGGCCGGTCAGGCCGGCCTGACAATGCGGACACAGAGGCGTGATATCGTCGCGATTGACCGCGTGCAGCATGAGGCAACTCCTTTGATGGACGCTATATACCTCTGGAGGATATACGCCGCCCGAAGGCGCTTATTCATTGGCGGCCCAATAAGCATCTCTGGCCATGCGGACCAGCTCCCAGTACGGCGGCGCATAGCCACGATCCTGCCGGAATTGACCGGCCATCATACTAAGGTGATCTCGCGTTGCATGGTGGCGTTTGGAGAACCACTCGTTTTGCAGCGCGGAGGTCGCACTCATGCCTTCCGGTATCGGACCCACGGCGCCAAACCGGTTGAGCAGCCAGCTGTAAGCTTTGGCCAGCCGAGCCAGCGGCAATTTGGATGACTCGTACGCAAGCACCGCTCCGGAATCCGCAGCCTCAAGCATGACGTCCACGACCGCGTTGTCGAGTCGGTCCTGATACAGCGTCTCATAGTCGCGCCATTCGGCGACCACTCGTATCTGGGGATCGTACTCGAGGTCCGATGGTTCCTGGGTCGTGAAGTTTTCCACTCCGAACGCCGCCAGCCACGTGCGGGCGCCGATCTGAGAAATGTGAGACAGCGCCGACCAGAGCGAGATCCCGCAGCTGCGGTATGCGTCGTACGCCACCTCGGAACAGAACAATTTCGATGGTTCCGTGACGTTCATCGCGAAGTCATACGGTATTCGTTCGCTGGTCGCGCGATACAGCGCGAACGTGGCCGCGCGGTGCGGCAGCATCGGGTCGGACTGCATCTGCGACAAGTCGGCGCGTAACCGCAGGACCATCACTCGCAGCTTCTTGTCGCGAAGATACTCATCGACAGTCGCAACCGCGACTCCCTTCTCGATGTGCGACTCGATGATCGACACGTGCCCGGTTACGTCATCGACGTGCACCAGAGCGATGTGCGAGAAGTTGCCCGGATAGTCGTTACCGCGGGCTATCAGCGCTGACGTCGGCGCGCCCCCGCGCGAGACGAGAATGTCACCGCTGTGTATGGTGACGCCCTGTATGGTCGCCGACGGTGTCACGGACGGTTCTTCGGTCTCGATGACGACGTCGCGTACGGCGAATTCGGGCGCCTGAATCATGATCTCTTCGATCGCCGTCCGCCCGCCGTACAGCAGACGATACAGCCGGGCACGGGTGGAGCTTGACGATATGTCCCAGTGCCTGGACTGGACTTTGAGAGCGCGACGGATTCGGCCGAATGTGCTTACGTACTCGGAGAAGCGCGACGGACACGCCGCCAGCAGCGGCGCCGATTCAAACAGGACGGTCTGCAGCGTGTCCAGAGCGGGATGCCCGGAATCCATCGAGTCGGTCTCAAGCCTTGTTGCCAGCAATGACAGCGTAGAGAGCTCGCCGGCGACAGTCGCGTCGAGCACACCACAACCCATTGCCCGCGCCTGCACGAAGCCCGTCTCGAGCGAGCTCCAATATGAGTCGCGGTCCCAGACAAAGGGTGACGCCTCTCCCCCCGCCGCGGGCCGCAGCGACGGAGACGGTATCATGAGCAGGAGATAGATCGCCGCGATCGAGATGATTGCGGCCGCCCAGCGCCTGGTTCGAGAGATGCGCATGCGCAAAGATGCCGGTCTCACGTACGCTGATCAAGCGTGAACTTGACCAAAGTAATATCGACTGGTACGCGCGGCGACGGCAGCGTCAGTTCGGGGAACCGGCCACGACCGAGCCGTCGACGACGTCGACTATCCAGGCGGTCCACCGATTATAACCGGCTGAGACCTTCACCTGGTAGGTGTGTCCGGCGGCAGCGGTGAACGGCAGCTCGATCGGCTCCTCCGACCGGCCCTTCCAGGACTTGTAGTTGACGGTCAGCGTGTGACTGCCGGGCGCAACTTCGATGAACCGCTCCGTGAATGCCGCGTAGCGATTCACGGTTGAGTCGATTCCCATCACATACAGCGACTTGTTGCTGATGTCGATGATCGCCACCTGATCGGCGGGCCTTCGCTCGCCCTCGTATGCGATCAATGTCTTACTGCCGCCGCACGCCTGGACGACCACGGAAATCGTTACCGCCGCTAGCACCAGTCCGATTGGAATTATGCGGGGCTTGGTATCCACACCGGAAGATGCCTTCGCCGTCGGATGTTCGCAAGAGCAAAACAGCGGACGGCTATGTTTCGGCCGTTGCCGGGAACTTGAAGTGACGTCCGGCAACAGGGAACTCACCGCGCACGAAGAGGTGCGAGTCAGGGACTGCTTGCACGCGATCGTAACGGAATGTGACAAGGTCCGGCGAGAAGTAGTAATGAACTTCGCCTATCCGGCCGGGTGGCAGTATGCGTGGAAGCAACACTTCGGGGTCGAACGGTGACCCGAAGATGAGGTCCCAGATACGCACGATGCCGTCGCGCTCCGAGACTATCGCAATGAGGTCAGGATCTTCGAGATGGTACACGTGGTTCGGATGCAAGTTAATCAGATGCCAGGTGGTGACGCAATCGTAAGACACGGCACCGAAAAGCTTCGTGAGCACCGAGCGACTCGCAATCCGATTCACGAGAAACTGCCAGTCCGACGGCACCTGGATATCGAGGCGCCGAGCCCTGAAGTCGGAGCGGGGAATTGCCGTATCTCGCACGAACACCACCTCCCGGTGGGGGCTGAAACCAAAGTGCGGATAGAAATCGACGACACCGTCGTTGGCAAACAGGAACATGAGGTCGACGGTGTCGGCATAGCGATCGATGGCGTAGTCCATCAGCAGTCGTGAGAGTCCGCGTTTCCGCCACTCGGGCAGGGTGCCAACGGCTCCGAGTTGCAAGGCTGTGCGCCGCTCACCGTCGACGAGCAGGTTCATGTGAGCGAGCGAGACGTTGGAGACGATCTCATTGTCGACGACGATCGAGATCGGGTTGTACCCATCGGGCCAGCAGCCACGGTCGTACCATTCACGGAAGTTGACGTTGGAGAACACCCGCGGGAGAAACCGGAAGTAGGCCTCGCGCAACCGATCATCATCGCGGAAGCGTTCCATTATGGCATATTCAGACATGCACTCCCTTCGCTCACTGGCGTCGCAGTGCCCGCAGAAGAGACTGGCGCCAGGTTCCGTTACCACTGTTGGTGCGAAGAACGTGTCCGGGCGATATCGAAGTCAAGCACGGAACGCCACATGTTTATCCGTTCCGGTTGCTACCGAAGAACAGCGAGAAGAGGAACCAGACGGCGCCGACCACGACGCCAGCCTGACCCAGGCCGACGCCGGCGAATGCCAGCAGACCGAGCCCGATCGGGTTGCCGTCGGACGGCCCGAAGACGATGTACAGCAGCAGCGGAAAAACAGCTACCAGCGCCAGACCGATGCTGCCAACGATCAGCTTGAGACTGGCGTGCACGTCGCTTCTGAAGAAGCGTACGACGAAATTGATCGGTTTTTGGTGGAGACCCGACATAGAACACATCTCCTCTCACAAGAGGTCGCGGGAGGTTGGCCGGGCAATCCGGCCTTCTTCTCTCCTGTATCGGTCGATAGAGCCCTGAACTTGGACAAAAAATCCGGGGGTCTTGGGCCTTGAACCGGACGGCCTGACTCAATACTAAGTCGATGACTCATGGAGGCTTCGGAGTCCGGGGCGGATCCCGGCCGTCCAGACGCCGCACCTGGCCGATGCCAACGGCTTGTCGGCATCACCGTGGGACCGCATCGGCGGCCTCGAGCAGCCGGCTGGAGGCTGAAGTGCGCGTACGCGGAAGTATGATGGTGAAGGTGGTGCCGGAGCCGGGGGCGCTGGAGCAGGTGATTTTTCCGTGATGCGATTCGACGATTTTCCGTGCTATGGCCAGACCGAGGCCGGTCCCCCCTGATTTGCCGTGGGTCACGAAGGCTTCAAAGAGCCGGTCCCGGATATGGGAGGGAATTCCGGGCCCGTCGTCCTGAATTTCGATACTGAGGGACTCGGGCGCGGCCCAGGCACGGACGCGGATTTGTCCCTGGTCTTTGAGCGCATCGCGGGCGTTCCCGATCAGGTTCATGAGGGCGCGCCCCATGCGTTCGCCATCAAGATCAAGCACCGGCGAAGTATCGGTCTCCTGTCGCCAGGTGAAGGACAGACCGATTCCGAGCTGGCTGAAGGTCGGCCGATAGGTTTCGACCAGGCGCTCGAGCATATCGCGGACGTTGATGGGTGTGAAGACGAAAGAAATCTCACCCCGGGCGTAGTCGAGCAATTCGCGGCTCATGGAGAGCATGGTTTGCACCTGATGTTCGATCGTATCGAGGTAGCGATCGGTATCCGCTTTGTCACGCTCGAGCCTCAGCAGTTCGACGTGGCCGAGGATCACCTGCATGGGGTTTTTGAGATCGTGAATGATGGTCGAGGCCGCCTGGCCGATGTGCTCGAGTCGTTCGGCGTTACGGAGCTGCTCCTGCAGGTGCTTCTGTTCCGATATGTCCGAAACGTAGCCCTCGAGGGCCACAAGCGTGCCATCGGCGGAAAACACGCCGCAGCCCTGTTCCCAGATCCACCGGACGGAGGCGTCCTCGTGCCGAATTCGGTACTCAAGTTGATACGGGGCAGCATGGGCGACGGAAGACTCTATGGCCTCGTTCACCATGTCCCTGTCCCCGGGGAGGATGAGGTGTCGATGGAGCGTCAGCCCGCCGACCAGTTGATCGCTGGTATAGCCGGTAACGGCAAGACAGCTATTGCTGACGAAATGGATGACGCGGTCACAATCGGCGCTGCATCGGTAGGCGAACCCCGGGAGGTTGGCGTGCAGGGTCGCCATGACGCGTTGTGTTTCGGAAAGCACGACGCGGCTCTCCTGGAGGCTGGTGGCGGTCTGCCGGATTCGTTCCAGGTATCGGCGAGAGATGAGATACACCATCAGCGCCGACATGGTGATGAAGAACCAGCCTTTGTAGGTTTGCAGGGCGGTCAGATTCTGAATGTCGTCCGCCAGTCCGGCGATAAAACGGTCGGAGAAGATAATCCAGAGACCGCTGGCGACGAGGTAGGGCAGCGTTATTTTGAGCGCATACCGGTTGACGGACTTGTCTTTCTGCATAGCGACCGATGCCTTCAGT
This sequence comes from Candidatus Zixiibacteriota bacterium, assembly GCA_034003725.1. Lineage (NCBI taxonomy): Bacteria > Pseudomonadati > Candidatus Zixiibacteriota > Candidatus Zixiibacteriota bacterium. The sequence goes on along the minus strand of JAVEYB010000009.1, from coordinate 1,257 downwards.
GAGCTTTGCCATTCAGCAGGGGCGCGGTCAGAGCGCGTGTTCTGGTCGAGCACTCGATTCCCCGTATTTGAGGTATCGGAGGCCTTGATGACCTGCTTTAGGCGGCCGTGGACCGACGAGCATGGCGCGGAGGGACTGTCCTCCGGTGCGCCCGCTACGCAATCGGCGAGAGGTCGCAGGTGCGCGGCAAGCGGTGTCGGCCGCCGAAATTTCCTTTACATCGCGGACGGTTTTGTTACATTGGGGCTCTGCCGGTTGGGGGTTTCGGCCGGCGGGCACAATCGGATCGGAGAGGTGGCTGAGTGGTCGAAAGCGGCGGTCTCGAAAACCGTTGTACGCGTGAGCGTACCCTGGGTTCGAATCCCAGCCTCTCCGCTTTGACCTGATCGTCACAGCCGCATTGCGGAGGCTTCCACTATGGGCACAAGCCGCAAAAATGAAAAAATCCGTGTACAAAATTGATTCTGAACGACTTACAGCGAAATGGGTTCGTTTTGTCATTTTTATGGGGACCCCATTTTTTTCTTTTCCCCCGATCATGTTATCCGGCAGGGAAATAACTGCTGTTTGAGCAGATTTTTGACAATCTGTCGCGATACAGAAGTACCGTCATTTTTGCGCCTCGCTTGAGAAGAGTGTTTACTAAGGGGGGCCGGGCATTTTCTCCATCGAGGTGGTAGGGAAAGTGTGAGGTCGCTGGAACAGAATCGTTTCACGGGAACCCACCTGGAAGGTGGGCCACCCGGCTTCGGCCAATGTTTTGGCTTGTCGCAGTCGTCCGAGCATGGGGGAATGATTCTGAAAGGCCATGATAAGCCGTCGGGTGTCGTTCGCCTTCGGCGGACTAGCACCCGACGGAACTTCTTTGCGGGATTACTCGGGTTGGGCGAGTCGATCCCACCCCGGAGGGGTGGGCTACTCGGTTGGGGGTGAGTCTTTCTTTTGGATTCGGCTCGCTGAGTGAAAACTCCGGTTTTGAATGGAGTAGTCCCTTTGGGAAGAAGAAGTCGCCACTTGACCGATTGGGCAGCGCTATGGGCTGGATGTCGGTGGCGGAGGACTTGGGCAACCTAGGGTTTCATGGCGAGACAGCGAAGGAAATGCAAGAGAGGCAACTGGAGGCCAAAGCACAGAGCCCCAATCCGAATGATCCGGCTACCTATCTGAGACCCGGAGAACCTGATTTGACTGCAGGCGTGAATTTGGAGAGAATAGTCGAAACTACCCAAAGGGATGTCACAGATCCTTACGTCGGCA